>CALDGT010001261.1 GCA_937942935.1 uncultured Chloroflexota bacterium
ATGAGAAAGATAATGTGTTAGATACGGTTTGGACGGCGGGTAATTTCCCTAAATCATCTAAATCTTCACGCAAATCAGCAATATCTTCCACGAGCGATTCGACCTGTTTACGCAGGTTGGTGAAATCAAGGCGCAAGTTATCGGCATCAATACGCTTGCTGGTGCGTTGCCTATCCAATTCAGCGAGTGAGGCGGTGAAATCGGCTTCGATTTGGGCAATTTCCGCTTGCATCGGCGCAAGTGAGGCGATGAGTTGGGCAGTATCAGTGATATTTTGTGGCATAAAAATTACCTTTCATATAATTCAAGTTGGTTTATGACGCTTGTTCAGAAATGATATAGCGTACTGGAAATGTCATGGTTAGTTGAATTGCTTCATTCGGGATAACATAAGTTGTGATGTTGCCACCCATGATACTGACGATTGTTTTGAATAACTCTAGTTGATAGTTATAGTTAAATGGATGATTTTGGGTATTATGCGATGTATCTGTAATGCGAATGTACCACATTTCAGCATTTACACGTCCACAATCTATCATAAAGTTGGCTTTCATCTCCTTTTCGATAACTTCTGTCATCAAATCTAGCACAATAGATTTAATTTGCGCGTAAGACCCAAAAACTTGTTGAGGCACATCAGGAGAAACAGCTAATTGAAAGTTGACCATGGAATTACTGTTTTTAGACTGTAAATCCGATACTACCGTTTGTAAAAACATGTTGGGATTAAATTCTTCAATTGAAAATAAACGAAATACTCCTGCGCCAAGCCAAACAGATTGTTGCAAAGTCTGTTCAATACGGCTACATTTAAGTGAATGTTCGTAAATTGTTGTTAAATACTGAAATTTCGAGTTATCTGTTAATCTTTGGCTAAACATGGAATAACTCATCACAGAGGATAAATAACCCCTTAAAGCAAACAGTTGCATGTTCATCCATCGCCAAATCTCAAACTCACCAATCTCATTTTGAGGTGGCACAGTAATACTGGAAACATATTCTTGTTGCATCAATTTTTGCGGGACAGATACATCGTCATCTACTACCAATTGACGTAATATTGCACAAAAACGGTCAATTTCCTCAACTGTGTTATAGTGAGCCAACCCAACTCGCACCATACCATTCTCGCTATGACCTAACCGCGCCATAATTTCGACAGCATAATAATTGCCATCCCATACATAAATATCATGATTGGCAAGGTATTGTGCGATTTCGTTGGGGGTATATTTGCTATGGGTAAAAACCACAGTGGGACACCGTTCATCCAAACGGGTGCGGTCTGTGATGCCAAAAATTTGGATGTTGGGGAGTGATTCTAATCCATCTAATAAGCGCGAGACCAGCATTTTTTCGTATTGACGAATCCCTTCCATCCCTGCTTTTAACCATTTGGTGCGTTCTGTATAGACAGAAAATTGGGAGGAATACTCCATACAATATTCCTGACCAATTTTCTGGATATAGTCTATCGCACTTCCGAGCGCAAAAATCCCCTCAAAATTGGGTGTTCCTGTTTCCCAACGGAACGGAGAATAATTTTTTGATGGACGAACTTTATAAGCAGGCAAGGATTCTAATAAATCATATTTGCCCCACAAAATACCCACATGCGGACCAAAAAATTTATAGGCGGAACACAATAAAAAGTCACAACCAAGCGCCATCACATCAATCGGCACATGTGGGGCAGATTGCACCGCATCCACCACACACAAAGCCCCTGCCGCGTGCGCCATCTGCGCGATTTGTGCCACAGGATTGAGTGTGCCAACCGCATTTGAGCAATGCACAGTCGCTACTAATTTGGTGCGGTCATTCAATGCTCCTTCAAGTGTGTTCAAATCGAGTGTGCAATCATCTATGTTAATATCCACCCACCGCACAATAAAGCCATGTTCTTCTGCGATTCGTAACCAAGGCGCAACATTGGCATCGTGATCCATGCGTGTGAGGATAATTTCATCGCCTGCCTTCATCGTCTGTGCCAATGCACGACTGAGGCTAAATGCAAGGGTAGTCATATTTGCGCCAAAGACAATCTCATCGGGGTTAGTTGCGCCCAAAAAGTCTGCTACTTTTTCGCGTACATCGCGCATCATGGCATCTGTCTTTTTACTGGTGACAAATGTACCGCCTTGGTTAGCATTCATGGTGATAAAATAATGGCTAAACGCATCTATAACCATTTGTGGCACT
>CALDGT010001262.1 GCA_937942935.1 uncultured Chloroflexota bacterium
CTTTTCGTCTCACATTCAACAAGCAGTCAATTTTTACCCCGACACGCCAAACTGCCCAACAATTGGGATGGGAATTGCCCATCCTCAACAACGAAAAAATTTTGTTGCCACAATCGGCGCTCGCCAAGCCCACCTTAGCCGACATCCTCACCCAACGGGGCGCGGAGGTGCGCGTTATCACGGCGTATCAGACCATCCCCGATATTGGCGGAGACGATATTCATCCCTTGTTGGCGCGGGGGATGATAGATGCCGTCACCTTTGCCAGTTCATCGGCAGTGAAGCATTTTGTGATGCGCGTGGGGTATGTCCCCGATGTGCCTGTGGTGTGCATGGGCGAAAATATCGCCCAAACCGCGCATGAGGCAGGTTTTGCGCGGGTGGCGGTGGCGGATGATGCCTGTTTAGATGCCATTGCCCGCGCTTTGGGGAAGATATGATGGTGTTGCTTGGGGTGCGGCATATAAAGAGGCTCAAAACACCTTGAAGGGTGCTTGCTAGAATCGTTATGACACGATTTGGTTAATGATTTACGCCTGATGCTCACAGCCCAATACCGTTAAGTTAGCGAAAAAGTAGTTCTTATAGCATAATGATTTTTCCCGAAAAACTTGTGCTAGTGAGCATAGCATGTAACGAGAGCTTATAGACCAATTGGCTATCTGTAGATGAAGCGATGCAAACATGACATACCACCCCTACAAGACGGGTCTATAGGACAAACATAGAAATAGCTCCATATTCAGCTCTGGACGATATTTTCTTCAAGAAAGGTCTGGATTTCTTCACGAGTAAACACATAATTAGCCTCTTTTGCTTGGCTAATATGGCTGATGCCCAAGTTCCGAATGTTTTCGCCATTTATGGTCACTACCGCCGTTTGAACTTGCGGATTTGCAAATATTGTCAGCAGAAATTGGCTTGATGTCGCATACATGACCAGACCACCTGCTCCCCATATTTCTCCGTTTAGCACAATATTTGCATGACCACTGTCAAAATGAATACTACTGATTTCAAGATTATCGCTCGTCCACTGGTTGTCACTATCGTTAATCGCCAGCTCCAGCGCCTGCCGAAGCATCTCAGCCGTATCATCGCTCTGGCTTGTCGCACTGCTCGGCACAAGGATTATCCCCGAAAGGTTAATACTTCCTGCTGGGATATGACTCGCAGTCGAAAAAGCGTAGTAAATCATTATCGTCTCCTGAACGACAGGCTCTGTGACAACGGCTTCTTCTGGGTTATTGTTCAAATTGCACGCGCTCAAAAAAAGGAGCAACACGCTAACTATCAATCTACGCATCATCACACCTCTCGCACCCTCTATGGTTATTCGTTGGCTCA
>CALDGT010001263.1 GCA_937942935.1 uncultured Chloroflexota bacterium
CTTGCGAATTGCCATTTCGTTCACACGCCGTCAACTCCGCGCCCGTGCGATGGTGGCGATTGCACCCTATTTGACGATTGATTTGCAAGGCGAAGCATTGGCGGCTGTGAATAGCCTCACCCAAGAACGAGAACGCGCCACATTATTAGCAGAACTCGCCCCCACCCTGCCCGCAAATATGCTCGTAGCCAGTTTAGCAGTTGCTCATACCATGCGCGAACAAGATGCGCGGGTTCATGCGCTAACCATTTTGGCGCATCATGTCCCACAACAAGCCCGTTCTCAGACTGTTTTAGATGCGTTGGCGGCGGCGACTAATTTACCCAATCATTTTGAACGTGTTACCGCACTCATGGCGTTGGTAGATATTTTGCCCCCCCATTTGCTCGACCAAGCCTATACCAATGCGCTCGAAACTGCTCGCCTGATAGATAACGAAAACGCCCGCGCCCGCGCATTAAGTCTCATTGGTCAAAATATGCCCCAAAATCTTGTGCCACGCGCCCTCGATATTACTTACCAAATCCGCGATTTTCAGCAACGGCTCAATGCCTTGGTTGGCATCACACCACGCCTTTCAAAAAGTCGCAAACCCGATGTCTTTAAGCAAATGTTGGTCTGTGTAGAACAAATCCCATTTGAATACAAACAATCTCGCGCATTGGTGAGCATCGCGCCCCATTTACAAGACGAATTTTTAGATGAGGCGCTTCAAATCGCCAACCGGTTTAGTGACCCATTTGACCGTGTGAACGCATATCTTGCCCTCATGCCAAAATTTGATGAAGGCAAACGCAAGGAATTGCTAGACAAATCACATCAGCTCATCGCTCAAATTGATGACGGGTATGACCGCGCCAGCGCAATATCGGCTTTATTTCCGTTCATACCAGAAACAGACCGCGAAGTTTTGGCACACGAATCGGCGGATATTTTGCGAAATATCGAAGACGATTATGACCGTGCCAGCGCCATTAGCATCCTAGCCCCTTTATTAGAACATGGCAGGCGCACCAGTTATTCCCAACAATATGATAGCAAAGCCTTGCTCACAGAAGCCCTCGCCATCATACTCAGTTTGTCATCGCAATCACAACGGGTTGAATTACTCGCAGAAAGTTGTGGGGTGTGGGTTTCGTTAGATCTTCAATCACGTTACGAAATTTGGTCAGATTTTGCCCCAAGATTAGCCAATTTACCCCTCGCCGATGTGTTATTGTGCATTTCGGCACTTATTCCGCTTTTGGGCAGTTTTGGTGGCGATAAATTGCTTAGAGAAGTCGCATATCTATTGGAAGTACGGTAAAATAGGGAACGCATTTATATTGAAAATCGTTTTATGAATATGTTCATTCACTAGCAATTAAAAAGGCAGATAGAAAACTAATGACAAGTGCGCTGTTAGAGAATTTGATGATTGTCGCCAGAGACCTCACACAAGCCGAGCGTGGGGTTATTGTGGATAAAGATTTGAATATCCTCAAACTCGAAAATGTAGATA
Organism: uncultured Chloroflexota bacterium; assembly: GCA_937942935.1. Lineage (GTDB taxonomy): Bacteria > Chloroflexota > Anaerolineae > Aggregatilineales > Phototrophicaceae. The sequence continues at coordinate 1,502 of CALDGT010001263.1, forward strand.
CTGGCTTTTTGGAGAGCAACGAGTATATCAAATTTGCGAAAGTGAATCTTCAACAAGCCATCGCCAACAACGAAGCGATTATCGGCAATAATGTCATCCAAGATATGTCTGCCGCGCCAACCACCAATACCAATTTCGCAAATTTACGCATGGCATTGGTCTTGCCTGTGGCGGGTCATGGTGCGATTTATTTAGACCGCCCCATTCGCAGTGGTGTCATCTCTAAAAATACGGTAGACCGTCTGATGGTTCTCATTAGTGCGGTACTCTCCAACGGAACACAACCCGATTTGGCGGGGTTATTTGACCTGTATCAACAACAAATCCAAGCCGAATAGAATGTTATCTCATTCGGAATAAGCATCTATTTAGATACAAATTGTGTCTACTCTTGTAATTTTGGCAATGATTTAGGTTGTGGGATACTTTTTAGAATTTCGTCTATGATAGCCGCTGTCCGCTTGCTATATAACCACACCATACCCGGTTTTGTATCTATACCACAGATAACCGCGAGCGATACGGTATAGGGTTGACCAAATTCAATGATATACACCCCAATTTGGTCGCCCTCAAAATAAGTCGAATGAAATTTATCCTCATCTAACAAACTCGCCAGCGAATTTTGGGCTTTATGGTCTATGCTCAAAGCGCGTGTAAGCAATTGCAAATCATAATCATCGAGTGTCCCTGCCGCACCCACCATATTGCCATCGGCATCTACTAAGCCCACAAATCCCGCTCGTACATGCCCCAAAAGGCGGTTCAGTTCCATATTGATACGCTTAAATTGTTGCCTACCCAAGACCAATGCGGCTGGGCGTGTGCGTGGGTCTAGGCGTTTAGCACGGTCTACATTGGGGTCGGCTTTGGGGGTTTCATTTTGTTCTGGAGTCGTCTTTATGATGCGTCCCGCTTCTAATTGACGCTCCACTTGCATCAAGACAAATGTCATATTGAGTGGTTTATACAAATAATCTACCGCGCCCAAACGGAACACCGCTACAGCGCTTTTGGCAGATAAATCATCATCAATCACAATCACTTTGGCTTTGGGGCGCAACCCACCCACGACTGCTAATAAGTCCATACCGCTTAAATCGGGCAATTCGGCTTCAGTGATGATAAGGGCAAAATCTATGAGCAAAATTTCGCTGAGTGCTTCTTCAAAAGTGCTGGCTTGATTCGTCGAATACCCACCCGCCTGTTCTAATGTTTCAACAAGCGATGCGCGTAATGCCTCATCTTTTGCCACAATGAGAATCCGTTCTTTTTGACGCATCGAATTCATAAGTCATCCACCTTTGAAAAAGTGCCATTATATCGGGCTACCAATGCAGAGACTGCAATAAATTGAATGGTCTGTGCTTGATAACTCATGATACCCTCAATATATTTACCCCATGTGCTGGTTTGTTGCAACTGTTTGATAGGTAAATAATCTACACGTTGAATATCATCCACCACTACACCAAGTAATGTAGCTTCATATTTTACCACGATAAACAAGGTATTCAAACCAATTGATAGCGATGGCAACCCCAAAAGTTGTCGTAAATCAATAATTGGCACTAATTCGCCATGCCGATTTGCCATTCCCAACATTTCTGATGGCGACTCTACAATCTTAATCAATTCCATCATAGCACCCACTTCGACTACCGCATCTAAGCGAATAGCATATTGTTGCTCGCCGAGTCGAAATGTGAGTGCAGGAAAATTAAGATTAGACATCATCATCCTCATCGCCAAAATTACGCACTTCATTGAGCCAAACGTGCATAAAAATTTTTGGCGGGTGTTTGCCAACGACCTGAATATCATCCACCAAATCGCCCAATTTTGAGCGTAATGCCACCATCACATTATTCACCGAGACACCCGCTAACCACGGTGTTTCAGATGAAATTTGTAATCCCACCTTAATCCCATCTACCACCCCATTGAGATGGATGAGATGTGCATCACCTGTTTTGAGGACGAGTTCGGCGAGGGTAGCGGCGGCTGTCGAAAGTTGAGCGCGTCTGGCAGGCGAAAATCCCAACAAACTGGCGGCTCTGCGAGCTGTATCACGCACAATCATAATATCCATCGCATCTTCGACTTTGACCGTCATGATGGGTGGGCGTAAATGATAAGGGCTGGTAATATCATTCATAGTCATTCGAGAATACCCAATTCCTGCAAAGTGCTAATCAAATGCTCAGAGGCGAAAATATCTTTGGGGATATAATCATCTGCGCCCGCACGCAATCCCGACATCGTAGCTTGAGGACCCGATTTTTCGGTGAGCATAATCACGGGAATATCTTGGGTGACAGGGTTGCGTTTAAGTCGTCTGCATACCTGAAATCCATCCATTGTGGGCAATTTGACATCCAGCACCACCAAAGCAGGTGGATTATCTATGGCATCTTTAATGCCTTCTGGTCCATCGTATGCCACCCGTACCCGCAAGCCAACACTTTCGAGTGTTTCTTTAATTTGTGCG
>CALDGT010001264.1 GCA_937942935.1 uncultured Chloroflexota bacterium
CTGATTATACCAATGCCACACATCATTCGGTTTGAGGTTGGCGGCTTTGGTATAACAAGCAAGTGCCTCGGCATAACGTTCTAATTGTTCCAAGACAATCCCTTTGCCATTGATTGCCCAAGCCGATTCGCTATCCAATTCTAAGGCGCGGTCATAGGCATTGAGAGCCTCTGGCAATTTTTTCATGTGGCGGAACACTTGCCCCAATTTTGCCCAACTAAAGGCATGATTAGGGTCGGTACGGGTGGCTTCTTGGGCGGGTTGCAAGGCATCTTCATAATTACCCATCTCGACTAAGGTGTCGGTGAGGTTATACCAATGCCACACTTCGTTGGGCATATACCGCGCCGCCCGCCGAAATGCGGTGACGGCATCTTGCAATTTCCCCATCGCCTTATAAACCAAGCCACACCCGTTATATGCCCACGCATAAGACGGGTCTAGGTGGATGGCTTGCTCATACGCCTTCGCCGATTCGGGATAATTTTTCATAATACGATGAATCTGCCCCAATTTTGCCCAGCTATTCGGATGCTTGGGGTCAATTTGCAAGGCGCGTTCTAAGAGGGGAATAGCCTCTTTATACCGTTCTAGGTCATATAATACATTGGCGCGGTTAAACCAATACCACACATCATTGGGGTTATTTTCGGTGGCAATTTCGTAACAAGCGAGCGCCTCATCTAACTGCTTCATGCGCTCCAAGACAATCCCTTTGCCATTCCATGCAAACGCATAATGAGGCAAAATTTGGATGGCGCGGTCATAACAGGCAAGTGCTTCTTCGTATTTTTCGAGTAGCCGATACGTGCGCCCTTTACGCGCCCATGCCCACGCATAATCGGGTTGTAAGGCGAGTGCTTGGTCATAGGCGGCGATAGCTTCGTCATATCGTTTGAGCGCGGTGAGCGAATAACCTTTATCCATTAATTCCCGCGCTTCGAGGGCTGGACCTGTGACTTCAACTTCTGGGATATTGCCCGTCAACTCGGTATAGAGTTTAGTGAGGTATCCGACAATTTCTCCCCAATTTTGTGGACGATAAGTCGGATTTTTTTCTAGGCACTTCATGACAAATTGTTGTAATTTGTCTGGGATAGTGCGCTTATCTTTGACCATCATAATCGGTTTTTCGTTCAGATGTGCCGCCACCCATTCATTGAATTTGCGTGCGCGATACAACCGTCTGCCCGTCAGCATTTCATATAACACACACCCAAATGAATAAATATCACTCCGCATGTCCACATCTTTCGACTGACATTGTTCGGGCGACATATAGGGTGCAGTCCCCACAATCGCGCCCACGCGGGTTAATCTGTCGGTGGGGTGAAGATGGTCATCAAATGTGCTTTTTTCAAATTCGGCAGTCGATAAATCGGTCAAATCTACCGAGTGGACAAGCCCAAAATCGGTCACTTTGGCGATATGGTCATGCGTCACCAAAATATTGGCAGGCTTTAGGTCACGATGTACCAACCCCGGTACTTTGGATGTTGCGTGTTGCATCCCTAATGCGATATGCAGGGCATATTCAACCGTAGTGGGTAAGTCGAGTTTGCGATGTTCT
>CALDGT010001265.1 GCA_937942935.1 uncultured Chloroflexota bacterium
TCTATTTTTTTTTTTTTTTTCAAGTCGGTGATGGCGGTGGGCAATGTGTCTAACTGATTGCCCCGTAAATCCAGATATAACAAATTTTTTAAGTTGCCAATTATCTCTGGAATGGCTTTTAGATGATTATTTCGCAGGTCTAAAATTTGTAGCGCGGTCATATCGCCAATGCTATCGGGCAAAATTCCTAACACATTATCGTGTAAATGCAATTCGCGCAAATTTTTCAGTTGTCCAATGCTATCGGGCAACCTTGTGAGCAAGTTCCGATACAAACGCAATTCAATCAGGTTGGGTAAATTGCCAATGCTATTCGGTAAATCTTCTAATTGATTATCGGTCATCCCCAAATAGGTTAGTGCAGATAATTCGCCTATCCATTCGGGGCAAACCGTGAGCGCATTATCACTGGCATATAAAAAAGCCAATTTTTGTAAATTTTTGAGCGATTCGGGCAAATGGGTGAGCGCACAGTGGGCAATATCCAAGGTGTGTAGATGAATGAGGTCGCCAATGGTATTCGGGATTTGTGATAATGGGTTGGTATCTATAAAAAGATGCATCAGGGTTTGCAATTGCCCAATTGCCTCTGAAATATGCGTTATCTGATTATCCCCCACCGATAATAATCGCAACTGTGGCAATTGATAGAGCGCATCTGGCAACGATACGAGTTGATTTTGCCGAGCTGTGACCATTTCTAGGGATGAAATAAGCACATCGGCAGGAATTTCTGTTAAGTTTTGGTTGTTGAGGTTGAGTTTATCAGTCATGAGGTTAGAATACCCATAAGGGCTTGTCATATGTAGGGGCTTGCCATGGCAAGCCCACAAAATCGGTATTCAAAAAATTTATGCCACTTCTAAGTATGTCCGCAAGAACCATGCCATTTTTTGATGGTCTTGTAATAAGCCTGTGAGCAAATCTTCTGCACCAACATCATCAAGTTCATCTAGGGCTTCAATATCATCACGCAAATTCCGCACCATCATTTCATGGTCATCGTGCAAATTTTTCACCATGCCGTTTGTGTCGGGCAAATCGCCATCACTTTCTTTAAGGCGAGCAGTCTTGATAAATGCGCTCATTGTGCCAATGGCATGTGCGCCATACATCCGCACCCGTTCCGCAATACCATCTATCGTCATTTCCAGTTGAGTATATTGTTGCTCAAACAAAACATGCAAAGATGAGAAGGTTTGTCCCGTCACATTCCAATGATAATTCCGCAATTTGGTGTATAGCACCATTTCATCTGCCAAGACCGTTTGCAAAATCTTGACCACACTGGCTATCACTTCTTCGTCTAAACCAATATTTGGGGCAATCATTCCCTTATCTGATTTCTTCTCTGACTTCTCTGATTTTTTAGCCATAAAAATGCCTCCTTTAGGTATAAGCATATAGCTAGATTGTAACACCTGAACATAGGCATCGCATCACCATTTTGTGAGAAGCAGATAAGATGATTCTCGCACAAAATTGCGATATAATAGAATTGCCTCACTTAAAATTTGAACATTTTGAATCCCTTGTACGGATAAATGTACAGAAAGGATTTTTCTTCATGGATACCTCGCATAAATTAGATTATTTGACCGACCAACTCGCCGATTTGCGCCAACAGGGGTTATTTAACACCATCCGCACCATAGATAGCCCAATGGATGGTCGCATTGAGGTGGATGGCAAGCCTGTCCTCAATTTTTGCGCCAATAATTATTTAGGACTCGCCAATCATCCGCGCCTGCGCGAAGCCGCCAAACGCGCCATAGATACACATGGTATTGGACCGGGCGCTGTTCGGAGCATCGCAGGCACAATGAACTTGCATAACCAACTCGAAGAACGCCTCGCCACATTCAAAGGTGCAGAAGCTGTTGTGACATTGCAAAGCGGATTCACCGCCAACCTCGCCACCATCCCCGCCCTAGTCGGGCAAGGGGATATTATTTTTTCTGATAAACTCAATCATGCCAGCATCATAGATGGGTGTCGGCTCAGTCGGGCGCAAATTGTGGCGTATGAGCATAATGATGTGGATAGCCTGCGCCAAAAAATTGCAGAAACAACCGAATACAATCGGCGAATTATCATCAGTGATGGTGTGTTCAGCATGGATGGTGATATTGCCCCATTGCCAGAATTGGTCAAGGTTGCCCAAGAACATGGCATTATGTTGATGGTAGACGATGCCCATGGCGAAGGCGTTCTGGGCAAAGGTGGGCGCGGGATTGTTGACCATTTTGGCTTACATGGTGTGGTAGATATTGAAGTCGGCACAATGAGCAAGGCATTTGGGGTGGTCGGCGGAATTGTCGCAGGCAAGCGCGAATTAATTGACTGGATAAAACAACGAGGCAGACCATTTTTATTCTCTAGCGCGATGACCGTCCCCGATGTGGCGGCGTGCTTAGAAGCGGTGGATATTTTAGAAGAATCAGAGGAATTGGTCACACGGTTGTGGGATAATGCCAATTTGCTCAAACGTGAACTCAAAAATTTGGGCTTTGATATTGGCAATTCAACCACACCAATTATCCCCCTGATGTTGGGTGATGCACATTTGGCACGCGAATTTAGCAAACAACTCTTTGAACATGGTGTCTTTGCGATGGCGATTGCGTATCCTACCGTCGCGCATGGCAAAGCGCGGATTCGGGTGATGAATACCGCCGCCCACACCCAAACCGATTTAGAAGAAGCCTTACACGCCTTTGAATCTGTAGGACGAGCCTTAAAGGTCATCTAAATATGGCAAAATCACGCTATCTCTTGGGAGAAAAAATCGGCGTTGGTGGCATGGGAACAGTCTATAAAGCCACCGATACCCAAACCAAGCGAATTGTCGCTATCAAACACCTCAAACCAGAGGCGCTTGCCAATGATAGCGGATTGCTAGAACGCTTCATCCGTGAAGGGGATGCGTTGCGTCAACTCAACCATCCCAATATTGTCAAGGCATATGGGGCATACGAAGAAAAAGGCAATCATTATTTGGTGATGGAATATGTGGCGGGTGGCTCGCTGTATGATTCGCTCAAAAAAGAAGTCAAATTACCTATCAAACGCGCCCTCAATGTTGCCTTAGAACTGGCAGATGCGTTAGTGCGGGCGCACCATCTGGGCATTATCCACCGCGATATCAAACCCGGTAATGTGCTTTTGGCAGAAGACGGCACACCACGCCTCACTGATTTTGGCGTGGCGCATATCGCCAGCAAAGAGCGCGTCACCGATAGCGGGTTAGCCGTTGGGACACTCGATTATCTCCCACCCGAATTGCTCAATGGCGAAATACTGGATGTGCGTGCTGATTTATGGGCATTTGGGGTCTTGTTATACGAAATGACGATGGGGAATAGACCCTTTTCTGGCAATAATATCGGGCAAACGATTGCTAATATCCTCAATCAACCAGTGCCAGATATTGAATTGCTCCGCCCAGATTTGCCCCATTCCCTAGTAGACCTCATCTATCGGTTGCTCGAAAAAGACCGTAATGCCCGTATCCCAACCGCACGTCAATTGGGGGCAGAATTAGAGGCAATTTTGGCGGGGGATAATCATCCACCTGCCCTATTTGCTCCGCCAATCACCCCGATTCCCCAAGATGCGATTCGGCATAATCTCCCCAGCCAAACCACACCATTTGTCGGCAGAGAAACCGAAATTAGCGAGTTAATACGCCTTCTACGTGACCCCAATCATCGGTTGCTCACTATCCTCGCAACGGGTGGCATGGGAAAAACCCGTCTGGCACTCGAAATTGCGGGGAAATTTATTCAATCCAGTACTACCATAACACGCGGGAATAACCCATTATTTGATGGGGTATATTTCATCCAACTCGCGCCACTCACCACCACCGAAAGTGTCCCCACAGCTATCGCGGAGGCATTAGGTGTGCCATTTGCCACAGATGGTCGCTCACAAGTCCAACAACTATGCGATATCCTACGTGAAAAGTCGGCACTGCTCATCATAGATAATTTTGAGCATTTGCTCGATGCCACAAGTATCATAGATGATATTCTCATCTCTGCGCCAAAAGTGAAAGTGTTGGCAACCTCACGGGAGCGGCTCAATTTACAAGCCGAATTATTATTCAATTTGAGTGGGATGGATTTCCCAGATTGGGAAACCCCAGAAGATGCGCTGACCTATACCGCCGTCAAATTATTTTTGCAAAGTGCCACACGAGTGCGCCCCGATTTTACGCTGGTGGCAGATGACCTCAAATATGTGGCGCGAATTTGCAGGCTCACACAAGGGCTACCTTTGGCGATTTTATTGGCAGCGGCATGGGTCGAAGCCTTATCACTATCCGAGATTGCCGATGAAATTGATAAAAGTCTCGACTTTTTAGAAAGTAATTTGCGTGATTTACCAGAACGGCATCGGAGTATTCGCGCTGTTTTCGATTATTCGTGGAATTTGCTTAATGCGGATGAACGAGAACGATTCATTCGCTTATCCGTATTCAGAGGCAAATTTGATAGGACGGCGGCGCAAGAAGTCTCTGGGGCGGGGTTGCGTGTCCTGATGGCACTGGTGAATAAATCGCTGTTGCGCCGTGACCCAGAAGGACGCTACGAAATTCACGAGTTATTGCGCCAATATGCGGAGGAACGCATCAAAGCCGATTCTGAAGCATATACAACCGCACTTAATCGGCATAGCCAGCATTATTTGACTATGTTAGATACATTAAGCCTGCCGATTATCACCAACAAACAAGCGCAAGCCTGTAACCAGATAGAAGCGAATTTGGAAAATATTCGTCTCGCATGGCGACATGCGGTTGCAATCAAAGATATGATAAGCATTGGCAAAGCCGAAAAATCGTTGTATATGTTTTATCGGTTACGCAGTTTGAACGAAGAACGCGCCGATTTATTCTTGTCTGCCATTCAGATGGTCGAAAAATTGCCACATAGCTATGACCAACAATTTATTTTGGGGCGTCTAGTTGCCCATTATGGCGAAGGATTGATGCGGACATCGAATGTGATAGAAGTCGCGGGGACATTTGACCGTGCCAAGACCATCCAAAAAGCAATAGATGATAAAATCGGGTTGGCATTCACGCTCTCGCATTGGATACTCACGGCAAATTCTGGCTCTCAAAGAGAATTAGGGGAACAATTAAGCCGAGAAGCCATTGAAGTCGCAGAAACCACAGGCAATGTAGAATCGAGGGCGATTGCTTATCTCAGTTCTGCCTTTTTATATGGCAGTTTTAACCCGCCCTTGTTTTATGAATACACCAAAAAAGCACTTTCGTTATTTGAGGAGCTTGGACATCCCGAAGGATTAGCCGATTGTCATCGGGTATTGGGGACTTCGGCGCGGATTCGGGGGGAATTTGAATTATGTAATCAACATATCGAAAAATGTTTGCATTATGCCCGCGAGATTAATGACCAATTTGGGGTTTATGCCGCTTATAGCGACTTAGGGGTCAATGCGCTGGCTTGTGGAAAATATGACCAATCGGAGCAATTTATTCTTGAAGCTATTCGCATTGGCAAAGATGTTGGTGTGGTATGGAATTTATCACAGACACAAAATATATTGGGTGACTTATATTATATTCAAGACCGCCTCGAAGAATCGCTCGCTATTCTAGAGCAGAGCATCGGCAATGTGCCACCTCATTTCTTTGGGCGCTATGGGAGTGCCTTAACCTATCATGCGCGAACATTGGCAGGCTTAGAACGACTCACAGAAGCCAAAGCCGAAATACAAAAAGCGATGGAATCATTTTCATATTTGAACCCCGATGTGCCTTTCATGCTCCCTTGGCGAGTAAAAGCCACTATTCAATTTTTAGATGGCGATTATCAGAGCGCATGGGCGGATTTTCGGCGGGCGCTCAAAAATACCCAACCGAGCGACCCTGCTTCTGTCACCTATGTGATGGTTGGAATGGCACAATTGGCACTCGCAGAAGGGATGTATGATAAAGCCTATCGGTTAGCAACTGTCGTCGTTCAGTCACCTTCTGCATGGTATCCGAACAAACAATGGGCAAAAAATGTTTTAGAAAAAACAAATCAGCATTTATCTGATGCCCAAAAGAATCAACTCCATACCAACACCCATTATCTACAAGTTATACAAGAATTTTTAAGCGAATAAACCCATAAAAGCGGTGAGATACTATTCTTACCGCTTTATAACCGCAAAAAAAAAAAAAAAAGTGCA
>CALDGT010001266.1 GCA_937942935.1 uncultured Chloroflexota bacterium
TACTTTTTCCGCTTTGGGCTTCGGTGGTTGGGGTGGCTTCGGTGGTCTACCCCGTTTTTTTTTTTTTTTTTTCTTCACCCCCCTCTAGTTGTTCATCCTCATCATGGTTGGCATCTTTAACCAAATCCATGCCTTGCTTGAATTTATCTGCGATTTCCGACTCTGTTTTGGCGTTCATAATTTGTTCCGCCAATTCAAGGGCTTTCATCAATCTTGCTTTCGCATCATCACTCATGAGTTTGTCTCCATTTCCTCTGCTAATTGGGCTAATCTCTCTAGTGCCAAGCGTGCCATTTCTGCCAGTGCGGTTGGCGCATTGACAATATCCATATCGGCACGCACACGCTGAAACGCTTTCTTCCATTCCTCATAAATCTCGCGGTTGGCAATATACACCGCATCTACTTGCGTCTTGGGCATAATCGCCTCGATGACCGCATCAAAGTCGCATTTCTGGGTCGGCAGGAACACCAGCATAATGGTCTTAGCCGTCGTGACCATGTTCACATCTACTGGTTTGAATGAGACAGGTTTCAAATCGCTGAACTGGGCAGGGTCAATGAACGCCTCGAATCGTGCCTGAACATCGTCTATCTGTTCCCATATCCGCTTCACGATTTCTGGGTCAGATGTGCCATGAATTGAATTGTGGGCTAACTGCTTGGCGCGGATTTGTGAGGGGGTGAGTTCGGTGTACACAATGGCGAGTGTCTTTTGGATACCCGCCGTCCGCATGGCGCGGATCCTGTGATGCCCACTGACAATATCCAACCCCTTATCCGTCTTAACGAGTAGTGGCAACGATTCTGGCGCACCCGCATTTTTCAGGTTATTGACGAGTTGGTCGAACATCGCCTTCGGCATGGATTGGGCATTCAAGTCTTGTTCGCGCACATCATCCACCCCCACATACATCAGGCGCATGTTGGGCGGTAACACCTGCGCGGATAACGCTTCGAGCGTCGTGTTAATATCGGTTAAATCCGTCATTTTCCATCCTTCTGCACATCGGCAAATTTTTTCAACCACTCTCTGAGCGTTTCCTCACGATTACGCCGATTCGTGGCGGTACTATATGTCAGTTTATACGTCCCGTCTTTTTGCTGTTCGCGGGTATCCAGCTTAAAAATTCCACGCGCACTTTTCACCTCTGGATGATGTGTGAGCATGGTCGTTTTCACATGCTTCGGCGCTCCGTTCAGCTCATACCAGTTTTCTTTGCCAAGCACATCATCCCAGAACCATTCGCTGGTGATGGACATGAGTGTGAGTTTGTGCAATCTGTCATAGCGGGGATGCTCTGCGGTAAAAGCGAATGTGACACTGGCACAATGCTCCAGCACCTTATCTCCCTTTTTCACGACTTTGCCCCGTCTCAAATCGGCTAAATGCAAGCCGATGATGCCCATGAGGAAGCCGTCCGCGATGAGCGCGATGTACATCTCGGTCACGCTACCCGGTAGGCGATGGATGAACAAGTCGCGGTAATAATCCCCTACCCCTTTTTCCACCCGTAGCGCCTTAATCGCCGTCTTGTCTGTGATGTCACCTGTGAATAACGGGAATTTCGCCCCACTCGCCACAATCTTCCCTCTGCTGGCTTCGACTCCCACCGGGTCACGATTGGCGATAATCCAGTTAATCGCCGCCTGCCCCATGCTATTCGGTCTATCTGCAAACACACTCCGCCACGGACTACCCCACTGTGGCGACGGGTCTTCACCAT
>CALDGT010001267.1 GCA_937942935.1 uncultured Chloroflexota bacterium
GTGAGCGCGATGAAACCGATTATCAGCCATGACCAGAGGAGTGCGGGGAGCTTTCCGCGCCCAAGCCATAGGATGAGTATCATCACAAGCACTATCCCACCCAATTGGTTGGTGAAAAAATTAAAACTGTCTATCCACAATTGGATGATGGTCTGTATGCCGATAGATTGTGCTTCTTGCCCGCGTTTGTGGAGTGAAGATTCGATGGTCATCGTCATCCACGGGATGAAGGAGGCTGTACCGATTCCGATAAGCCCACTGATGATGACCCACTCCCGATTCAATCCATGACGGAATAAGCGATATAAATGGGTTATTCCGATGACGGCAATCATGGCGATGCCCAAATTTTGGGTATAGAGCAATCCCGCGCAACTCAAGACGAGGCTTATGCTATAAAAAATTTTCCCACGAGATTGATTGGTGAGCGCCACATAACTATCGGCGCACCACACTGTCATGAGTACCAACGGGGCATAATGACGGATTTCGTGCAGATAAAATAAAAAATAGGCATTGCTCCCCAGCGTGACCATCGCACCGAGCGCAATCATCCGATTTTTGCTGATGCGCCATGCCAACCGATAGGTGAGGGCAACCGCGAGTATGCCACATAAAAAGGCTAAAAAGCGGGTTGCAAATTCGCTCCAGCCCACCACTTGCGCCCATCCCCATAAGCCAATATAAAATCCGGGAGAGAGGATATTATCGCGGGTGGCGATATGTTCCCATACCTGAACAGGCGATGTATATGCCCCATAATACGGATGCCCTGTGTTGAACAGTGACCACCATTCATCAAACCAATAACCATCGGCATTGAGTCGGGTGATTGCGAATAGGGAGACGATGAGCAGTAGTGGGAGAATCCAAAGCCATGTGAGGTGTTTGGGGTGGGTCATGTTGGTTGCCTCATGTGTGTTGACCTCACCCCTACATTTCCAGCGTAGTGGCATGAACTATCATGCCACCACAAACCTGTTCTAAGGTAGATTTTTTTGCCCTTCTCCATTAAAGATGATGGGCATGGGATGGGGTGATTTATACGCCGTTGCCAGATAACCACGAATCCATGTATTCGGGTTTTTCTAATTCTAGCGCATCTACCGCGATATGAAGCGGGTGGAATGTATCTACCATGACCGCCAATTCTTCGGTTTTTTCGACACCGATAGAGGCTTCTGTTGCGCCCGGTTGCGGTCCGTGTGGCAATCCAAACGGGTGCAAAGTGATGTCGTACTTATTAATGCCTTTGCGCGACATAAAATTGCCATCGCAATAATACAGCACTTCATCACTGTTCACATTGCTATGATTATACGGTGCGGGGATGCCTTCGGGGTGATAATCGAATAGGCGCGGGACAAATGAGCAGATGACAAAATTCCATCCCTCAAATGTCTGGTGGACGGGTGGTGGTTGATGAATACGTCCCGTAATCGGTTCAAAATCGCGCACATTAAAAATCCACGGATACAAGCACCCATCCCAACCAATCACATCAAATGGATGATGGTCTAAAATATGACGGCTGATGCCATCGCGCACTTTGACACGTACTTCAAATTCGCCTGTTTCGGTATGACAAACTAAATCTTGTGGGGTGCGAATATCGCGTTCACAATAGGGTGAGTTTTCTAAAAATTGTCCAAATTTATTGATGTATCGTTTGGGTGGTTCAATTTGTGATGGCGATTCAATCACAAAAAAGCGCGATTCGCCAGTTACGGTCATCTGCCATGTTGTGCCAAATGGGATGACGATATAATCACCCGCTTCATAAGGCAATATCCCAAATTGTGAGCGCATTTCGCCTGTGCCTTCATGCACAAACCACACTTCGTATGCTTGTGAATTGCGATAAAAATAATCCATATTTTGGGTTGGACGGCTCACACCGAGCGTCACATCATTATTGCCCATCAACACACGGCGGGCTTGTATGGCATCTCCACCTGCGGGGACATCGCCCGTTTTGAAGGCGCGATGACGGATTGCGCCAAAATCGGCATATTCGACTTTGGTACTGCCCAAAAATTCGGCTTTGAGGATGCGTGGGGGCAAAAAGTGATGATAGAGCAGGGATTGAATCCCGCTAAAGCCTTCTAACCCCATGACTTCTTCCCGATATAATCCGCCATCGGGTTTGCGGAATTGTACATGTCGTTTATGGGGAACTTGTCCTAATTTTTGATAAAAAGGCATGTGTTTTATCTCCTATGAAATAATTTTATTCCTCAAAATTCCAAGATGCTCAACTCCAAATTCCACCACATCGCCCACCTGTAACCATGGACCTTGTGCGCGGGTGAGTTCTAATAAACACCCTGTTCCAACTGTGCCAGACCCAATCACATCACCCGGATATAAGGTGACATTTTGGGATGCGCGGGCAATCAATTCGCCAAAGCTATAATGAATATCTTTCCAATTCCCGCGTGAGCGTTCTTCTCCGTTCACACGCGCCACCATTTGGCAATCATAAACGCCTGTGCGCCCTGTGTGATATGCCATTAACTCCTGTGGCATGACGACCATACTCCCCAGTGAAGTCGCAAAATCCTTGCCTTTGGCGGGTCCAAGCCCGACAGTAACTTCTTTCATTTGCAAATCGCGTGCAGACCAATCATTTAGGATGGTATAACCAAAAATATATTGTTCGGCATCATCAGTGTGGATGTCGCGCCCCTCTTTGCCGATAATACATGCGATTTCCAGTTCATAATCTAGCGCCGTAACCCCTTTGGGATAGGGTAGGGGTTCATCGTGTCCCAAAATTGACCCCGTATTTGAAAAATAAAATACGGGGATTTCATACCACACAGGCGGGACTTCGCGCCCACGATTTTGATTGGCGGTCTTAACGTGTTGCTCAAACGCATAAAAATCGCGCAGGGTGGGT
>CALDGT010001268.1 GCA_937942935.1 uncultured Chloroflexota bacterium
GGATTGACCGAAGTGTTACGAAGCATCACAAATCAATGGCGCTCTGGTGATTCATTCTCCATCACACAGACTTATGTGCATGAACCGCGTGGTTTGGGTGCATATTATCTGGAAAAATCGGGGATGGCTTATGCTGGATTCACACCCCGTTGGATGGATACGCTTGAAGATGGTCTGGGTAGCATCCGTGCAGAAATCAATCACACTTCGCAAGCGATTGCGGGAACACGAACCATGAATCCGTATGGTGATGTAATGACAGATTACAACTATGGCGCAATGGATAGTGGTTATGGCTTCACAGGTGAACAAATTGACCCGAATGAACTGGTTTATCTGCGTGCGCGGTATTATGACCCGAATGCAGGTGTGTTTGCCAGCTTGGATCCGTTTGAAGGATTCGATGATTTTCCCATGAGCCTAAATGGATATTCTTATGTAGAAGAAAATCCCGTCAATTGGGTGGATCCATCAGGTATGGCTATTATCCGTATTTGGGCGGCGGCATTTATCGAATATCGTGAATTTTCATTTGCCTATCCACCCTTCGATATGTCGGCAAAATGGCATGGAGACGGTCGTTCTTGGCATACAATGGCAGACTTTCATTATCATACACATCCTAGTTCAAGAGTTTGGTGGAATGTTGTTATCAATACTGATACAAAATGGGATTTCTCCTATGCTGACACTGGAACAACAATAGCTGAAATTGGGATTTTGAACGGCGATAAACTAAGAATGCCTCTTGTAGCTAAAGCACCAGCGCCTGAGCCAGCTAAAATAGATTGGTTATCATCTGATGATGGATGTGAAGATGCTATTCTGATAGTAGGGATATTTGCAGAATCTCATAATCCCCTAATTTTCGTCTCGCCTCCCATTAGAGTCAACTATCTGATTTTCTTCGATCTTCAAAGAGGTAATATTGCGATTTCAAGAGAAGTTTCGCGCTTCCCATGGCACGAATTGCATATTTCGATAGATGATGAGGAGTCAATCCCACCTATGCAACAAGAGCCTTTAGGTTATTTTAGAACACCAATTGACTTAGCTTTTCCTTCTGTAAGGGCATTTTATGGAGGAGAAAACAAGTTTACACCACAACCATGTAAAAAGGTTGGATCACCTTCGCCTAAAATTATCGGCTTACCACCAATAATAGCCGATAAAGGATGCGTATTTAAGTAATATCATTTTCCAAATATACCCTTATTCTCAAAAATAAGGGTATATTCCTAATAAAGAGGATAATAGCATGAAACAAGTAGGTTTTTTATATCAATTTGTGGGGCAAGCAACTCTTTTAGGATTCCTCTATAGCATAATCCCAAGTATTATATTAGGTATTATAGTATTTATAACAGGATTTCTGTTTGGAATAGCGATTTGCATTCTTTCCGGCATTATCAATGGATTTATATTAGGCTCACTTTGTATCTTATTTTTCAATAAGCAGAAAAATACTCGTATTATAATGTACTCTTTTGCAATAATTTCTGTAATTGTGGCTTTTTCTTGTGTATATATCAGTATCTATTTAATATCATTATACTATAACCATGGCATAACAATACCTGATTATAATGGTTTGCATATTATCTCAACGATAGTAGCTCTATTTATGGCATTGATAATGGGTTATGCAAATCACCATTTATTAAATTGGTATCTTAATTATCAGAAAAGAGAAAAATTATATATTTAAGCAATAATCACTCAGTATTCTAATGAGCCAAAATTATTTGTAGATATGACGGGCTCGGAAATCGCATCTCGCAAACATTAGGTTCTACCCTAACCGAATACCTGATTGACCAGCAACCGAGTTTGGCGGTTGTATTGCGCCAAAAAATAGGCTCTGATAACACGCATTATGTTCACGGACTGCGCGGGATTCAGTCGCAGGTGGCAAATTCGG
>CALDGT010001269.1 GCA_937942935.1 uncultured Chloroflexota bacterium
TGCTTCGGTGGCATGTGCGCCTCGTAATACCTCTGGCGAAATATATGCCAATGTGCCTGCCGTATTGTTATTATTATCTTCTGATGTTGCACCTGTCGTTGGGCGGTCACGCATAACAGACAACCCAAAATCGAGTACCCGCACATGATTATCTACAACCAATACATTAGCAGGCTTTAGGTCACGGTGCAAAACCCCACGCCGATGCAAATACATTAAGGCTTGGAGCAATTGCGAAAGATAGGTTACTTTTGTGGCAATGGGCTTATCTTTGGTCGCCTCTAAGATGGTTTGTGTTTGCTCTAGCAATTCCATCGTGTAATAGGGGTGGCGACTCTCATCAAATCCATAATCAATCACTTCAATGATATACGGATGATGAAAAGAGGACATTAATTTGAATTCTTGAGTGAGTGCAAGCCGAAAACTTTCGTTCATATCGCCCGCATCGCTTTCGCTCAACACCCGTTTGAGTGCCACATGATGCCCTGTTAATAAATCATGTGCGCGATAAACCGCCCCCATACCGCCTAAGCCTATCAGTTCACCAAGTTCATAGCGTCTTCCAATTAGTTGAGGTTTTTGCGCTATTTGTTGCATAGTGGGAATCGCATTTCGTCAATCACAAGTATATAAAATTGATTATACACAATTCCCACCATTATCCAAAATTGGGTTATTGGTTAGAAATGCCCAAAAATTGGTCTATCTTAGCCAGTAGTTCTGGAAATTTAATTGGTTTTGTCTCATATTCATCGCACCCCGCCGCCAAACATTTTTCTCTATCCCCTGCAATGGCATGTGCTGTCAGGGCAATAATCGGGATATGCTTAATCGCCGAGTCTGCTTTAATAATGCGTGTGGCTTGCCAACCATCCATAATAGGCAAACTCATATCCATCAATATAAGGTCTGGCTTGTGTTGGTGTGTCATATCAACACCTTGTGCGCCATCAGTCGCAATTAGAACAGTATGCCCACGCTTAGACAATCGCCGTGATAGCATATCCAAATTCATCTCGTTATCTTCAATCACCAATATTGTCGCCATCCTGCGAGATTATCCTTCCGTCTCGTCCTCATCATATTTTTGAATTTGTGCGTTGATGAGTTGGCTTATTTTATTCAATAAACTATCGCGTTCATACGCCGACTTC
>CALDGT010001270.1 GCA_937942935.1 uncultured Chloroflexota bacterium
TGATGGCACTATTCGGATTCGCTAATTTTTGGATAATGCCATATATGCTGAATATCGCCACATAATATACACCTAGATGAATAATGAAATTGGCAACTAATGGTGATGTTATTTGTCTGATGAAATAAGTGGGCGCAATCCAACTCACACGCTCTCCAAAATATCGGTCTGCCGCAGGAAACCAATCGGTGTAACGGGGCATTTCCATCTGATACCCCAGATAAATATAATCATCGGTGATGTGTGAGTTAAATATCCAATTGGGGTTGATGAGTGCCAACATGAGAGGCAAACATAATATGAGGATAAAGTGCAAATTTGTGAGCGATTTAAGCTGGCGCATGGTCAATTTTGGGTCTTATCAAAGATAAAGGCGCAACCAGTGCGCCTTTATCAGTATAGCATCAAAACAAAAACATCACGGGGCGGTCGCAATCCATGTGGTTTCGTTGCGCCCTGTAATATCGGCGGGGCAACCTGTCCATCGAATTTGGAATACTTTCGCCTCTCGGTCTGGTCCGACATTGACCTGATATTCGCCACTGGTCAATTTATATAAATAAATTTGGTAGGTATCATTCTTTGCCAGTAACACATTTTGGGGCGGGTTGGCGGGGACGAGTGCCAAACGGCGGGCAGATTGCGAAATCACGCGGATGCCATTGCTATTTTCATCTAAGGCAAACACCACAATCGCGCAAGTGCCATCATTACGAGTAATGGTGTATACCGAGTAGGGTCCGTAGCAATTGATTGGGGGATTATCTACGGGACAAGCACAAGGAATACAAGCAAAACTTTCGCCATTGGGGGCGAACACGGTGATGCTGAGTGCCAACAATGCCATCACAACGATGAAACGGGCGCTCCGATAAGTCAGGGTTCTCAAAATACTCATAAAAAATTCTCCATATCTCATTCAAATGGTTGCCTGTTATTATAGGGGTGCTTTTGTCATTTCGCCAATGTAAAAAACCACCGTTTTCGCTACGGGGGGATAAATTGATGACTAAAATAAACCATCAAATGCGTTTCTATCTGTTGGCATTGCTCACATTCATCCTATCTGCCACACTTATTTTATACCCATTGCTACTCTTTAGCGGGCAAAAAATGGCAGGGTACGATGCCTTTAACTACAACTGGAATTATTGGTGGATGCGTCATGCCCTTTCCACGCCGAATTTGAACATTTATCTCAATAATTTTGTGTTTTATCCAGTCATGAGCAATTTTGGTTATCATGCGCTGGCGGCGGTTTGGTTTCCTGTTTGGCTGGTTTTTGAGCCAATTTTTGGCACATTGGGCGCGGTGAATATCATTTTGTGGATAGGATGCACCCTTAATGGATTTGTGACCTTTGCATGGTTGCGTTCCGAAAAAATCATCCCGTTTTGGGCGATGCTTGGCGGGTTAGCGATACAATTTTCTCCCCTCATCCGTTATTTTTATTATAATACCCACCTAAACCTGATGAATTGGTTTTGGTTGCCACTCCATTTGTTGATGTGGCGCTGGTTGGTTGCGGCGGTAGAATATCGGCA
>CALDGT010001271.1 GCA_937942935.1 uncultured Chloroflexota bacterium
ATTCGACACCGATTTCACCCCACAAATAGAAAGCCTTTGGGCGGGGATTATCCGTGCTGTGCGCTATATCTCCCCGAATATTTGGGTTTTATGGCGTGGGTTTTCTCGGATGGGATATAACCGCGAACTAAAAAAAGTAGATACTTATTTGTATGCGCTCATCGCCGACAAACGAAAAAAATCGGCGCAAGGGGCAGACCTCATCGGCACACTGATTGATATGGGATGGGATGACCGCCTCATCCGTGACCAATTAGTGACGATGCTCATCGCAGGACACGATACCAGCACTGCATCGTTGGCGTGGACATTGTACTTTTTGGGCAAATATCCACATATTCAAGACAAAGCCTATGCCGAAATTCAACACGTTTTGGGGGATACTCCGCTTCAATTTGAACATTTAGGAAAATTCCCTTATCTGGGTGCGGTGATTGATGAATCGTTGCGCTTGTATCCGCCGATTCATTTGGGGTCACGGATTGCCACCCAAGAATTGCAGTTTGAGGGGTATCGCATCAAAAAAGGGGAACGCATCCTGTATTCGATTTATCTCAGTCACCGCGACCCCGCTTATTGGAAAAATCCACTCGAATTTAATCCAGACCGCTTTTTGGGAGATGAAAAACCCGCATCGAATCGGTTTTATTATCTGCCCTTCGGAAAAGGGGCGCGGAATTGTATCGGATTAGCCTTTGCAGATGTGGAGACAAAAGTTGTCTTGGCGCGGTTGTTGCGAGAGTATCGGTTTGAATTAGTACGCGATGATGTACGTCCGTATATGGGCGCAACCCTCGAACCCGCCCCGCATGTGTTAATGCGGGTGCATAGGCGGGGGTAACATTCATTCGGAGTGGCGGACATAAGAGGCTTTGAGCCTCTAGTCCGCCATTACATACCTGCTTATTCTGGGGTGTAGTGGCTGACATACGACCATAGAGGGTCTAGTACAGCCACCACAATTAATGCACGGCAAAATCATTCAATTTGTAAATTTTTCTATACAAATAATAGACAGTTCATGTATATAGATGTATGCTGATGTTACGTATTTATATTGTTTGAGAGGCTATAAACCCATGTCGTAAATTCATCCCAAAACATAAATATTGTGGTTGCATGAATGTGAATCTATTCCAGATTCTGCATGTCAATTGTGCTTATTTATGTTCACAGGTGAATAGTGAAACGACAAAAACTCGAACAACACTTACGAGGAAATAGTTGCGAACTACATCGGCACGGCGGTAAACACGACATCTATATTAATCTAAAAAATCATAAAACAATACCAGTACCCCGCCATAAAGAAGTAAACTTACTCACCGCACGCAATATCTGTAAAGAATTAGAAATTCCACAATTAGCTTAAATCAAACAGGGGCGTAACTTAAGCTACGCCCCTGTTTATATTCTATCTTCACGGTCTTCAATAATCATATCTGAAAGTGAGGGCTGACCTGCAAATGCCTCATGTAATATCAGCATCATCGCGTTCTCATCATCTAATAAAGGTGGGGGGGGAGATTGCGCGACAACCAACGCATCCCCCAACATCTGGCGAATTTTTTCGCGTTCCGAAAGGTCGGGTGATGGATGCTGGGCAATATCCACCAGCATCACATCGAGATAGTCGCGCAATTCTAATTTTTCTGCATTGCTCAGTTCATTCACAAGTTGTTTGACATCATGTAGGGTCATCATCTGTTACCTCACATCATTTTTTATAGTATATAACAGATTTTCACCCTGTGGTTTTCATGCCTGCGGCGATACCGTTCACCGTGGCGAGTGTTTCGCGCAACAATAACCGATAATTATCGGTGTCGGGGGTGGTTTGGCGCAATTCGCGCAATAATTCCACCTGCAAAAAGTTGAGCGGGTCTACATACGGATTACGGCGGGCAATTGAGCGCAAAATCACAGGCATTTTGGCGAGTGGCTCATGTTGCCCTGTCACTTTACAAATATAATCCCATGCGCGGGCGTGTTCGCTCCGAATTTGGGCAAAAATCTTTCGGCGTAAGTCGTTGTCTTGTACCAAATCGGCATATAATTCAGCGATTCCCATATCGGCTTTGACCACATCCAATTCCATATTTTCGATGAGGTTATGAAAGAATGCCCATTCCCTATACATCGCTTGCAGATTCTCTAATCCATTGGGATGCGTATCGCAATAAGTCGCTAGTGCATACCCTACCCCATACCAGCTAGGGATGATAGCGCGACTTTGCATCCAACTGAATACCCACGGGATGGCGCGAACCGTCTCTAATCCGCCTGCGCGTCTGCGAGCAGGGCGTGAGCCAATCGGCATACTTGCTAATTCATTAATCGGTGTGGCTTGTTGCCAATATTCATAAAAGCCTTCGGTTTCGTATACAAACGCACGATAGGCATATTGCCCATGTTCAGAAAGACTGTTCATCGCCTCGCGCCAATGCGGTTTTAGGATATGATTGCTTTGGTCGCCGAGCGCAACCAATACCGCATGAACCACATGACTCAAATGTCGATACGCAATCGCGCCGTTGCTATAGCGATAAGCGATGACCTCGCCTTGTTCGGTGATTTTAATTTCGCCATGAAGCGCATGTGCAGGTTGTGAACGGATGGCTTGGTTGGTGGGTCCGCCACCGCGCCCAATACTCCCGCCACGCCCATGAAAGAATTGCACCGCCACATGATATTTTGCACACACCTCTGCCAAAATTTCTTGGGCGACATATAAATTCCAATTCGAGGCAATATACCCGCCATCTTTGTTGCTATCGGAATACCCTATCATAATTTGTTGGCGCAATTGACCATCGGGGGTGCGCCGTTGTTCTAAATGAGCATGATAAGTCGGGTTGGTTAATAAGGTTTGCATCACCTCTGGCGCACGTTGCAGGTCGTCTACGGTCTCAAATAACGGCACAAGGTCAAGGTCATCTGCCACACCCACTTCTTTGGCAAACAGGAGCATAGTTAAAATATCGCTTGATTGTTGGCTCATGCTGGCGATAAAACAGTCCATCACAGCAGGGCTATATTGTTGATGCGCTTGGGCAACCATGCGCCATGTCGCAATCACCCGATTCGTTTCATCAGAAAAATGTGGTTGGATGGGGAATAATGGGCGCGGGCTACGAATTTCGCGCTCCAAAATGGCGATTTTTTCACCTTCTGGCAAAGCCCGAAAATCGGAGGCTATCCCATAATGGGCAAACATCTCGTTAATAGCAGTGGCATGTAAGCGAGAATCTTCTCGAATATCCAACGGGGCAAGATGTAACCCAAACAATTGCACTTTGCGGATGAGCCATCCAAGTGTGCCATGTGCGGAATGTGGGCTATTATTATCTTCTAGGCTGGCTTGAACTTGTTCCAAATCGGCGAGCAATTCCGCCCCAGATTTATATAAATCGGCTTCTAGGCGATAATAAATGGCATCCATCACTTCCCGATAAAATTCATCTGGATAGCGTGTATTCAAATTTTCTTCGCTCCATTTTGCCATCAAATCGGGGGCGATAGACACTTCTTGTTGCGATTGTGTGAGCCTGTCGCGCAGATACGCAATATCATGCAAATACACCTGACGGGCGGCACGACGCATGGTTTCGAGTGTTTTGAGTGTCACTTCTGGGGTGACATTTGGATTTCCATCTCTATCGCCCCCCATCCAACTGGCAAAACTGAGCAGTGGGGGCAAATTTGACCAATCTTCTTGCGGATAAGCCTCTTCTAGCACATGCTGAAGGCTATCATAAATTTCGATGAGGACATTCATAATCACTTGCGTGATAAAATAAACCCCTGCCTCGACTTCTTCGGCGACTGTGGCGCGGGTGGTGCGGGTCGGTTGAATTTGCCACAATTGCTCAATACGGCGCAAAATATCATCATTGATTCGGCGCTGTTCTCGTGGAAGCAATGTCGTCGCCTCTTG
>CALDGT010001272.1 GCA_937942935.1 uncultured Chloroflexota bacterium
GTTGTGCCAATTCGACCAATTCTGGTTTCATAAATTCCATTAGTTGCAAGGTGTTGCTCCCGCTTTGGCGTGTGCCAATCAAATCCCCTGCCCCTCGCAAACGCCAATCTATTTCTGCGAGTTCAAACCCGTTGGTGGTGCTGACCATCGCATTCAGGCGTTCTGCCGCTTCTGGGGTATCGGCATCGGGGATGAGCAAACAATACGAGGCATATCCGCCACGCCCAACGCGCCCTCTAAATTGATGAAGTTGCGCCAATCCAAACCGATTCGCGCCCTCAATGGCAATCACGCTGGCATTCGGAATATCTACACCCACTTCTGCAACCGATGTTGTGACCATGATGTCATATTCATGGCGGGCAAATGCGCCCATAATCTCATCTTTTTCGGATGGTTTCATGCGACCATGTAATAAACACACCCGATTACGATGGAAAACTTGGAGCAATTCATCATATGCCTCTTGTGCAGACCGCGCCTCGATTTTATCTGAGGCTTCAACCAATGGATGCACAATAAAGGCTTGTCTGCCTTCGGCGAGTTGAGCGCGGATGAAAGCATAAATACGTTCCCGTTCAAGGGGTTGAACGATGAAGGTCTCGACTGGGGTGCGTCCTGCGGGCATTTCGTCCATCACCGACAAATCCAAATCGGCATACATCGTCAACGACATGGTGCGCGGGATGGGTGTGGCAGTCATCACCAACAAATGTGGATTACCACCTTTTGCCCGTAATGCCTTCCGTTGCTCAACACCGAAACGATGTTGCTCATCAATAATCACCAACCCCAAATCGGCAAATTCGACACCCGATTGAATGACGGCATGTGTACCGATAATAATATCTATCGAGCCATCGCGCATCCCGTTATAGACCGCCTCACGTTCTGTCGTGGTCAGTGAACTGGTTAGCAGAGCCACTACTGGGCGGCGACTCGCATTTTCCATTTCATCAAAAATACGGCTGATATTGCGGTAATGTTGTTCTGCTAAAATGCCTGTCGGTGACATTAATACGGCTTGTTTCGCATTTTCAAACGCAATCGCCAATGCGCTAATCGCAACGGCTGTCTTACCAGACCCAACATCCCCTTGCAACAAGCGATTCATAGGGATGCTACTCGCCATATCACGCCGAATATCGGCAATAGACCGATATTGGGCATTGGTGAGTGTATAGGGGAACGCATTGCGGATAAATTCATCTAAATAATCATCCGACACAGGCAATTGTGGCGCAGGCGAGGCTTGCCAATCGCGCCGATTCGCCATGATGGACATTTGCAACAAAATCAATTGGTCAAAAATATACCGATTTCGAGCATGTTCTAAATGGTCTTGGGTCTCTGGGAAGTGCAGATTTTTCACCGCCCAACCCAAATCGGCAAGTTCTGTCCGTTCTAGGGTTGGCAGGGGCATATAATCGGGGAGTCGGTCTGACCAATAAAATATCGTCTCGCGCATCAGATTGCGTAATCTGCGCCCACCTAATCCCTCTGTGAGCCGATACACAGGCACAATCCCTGTTGTATGCCAATTTTCATCGTCTAATTCTTCCCATTCGGGGTTATTCATCTGAAGGCGTTGCCGATACACCGACACCTTTCCACTCATGACCAATTGCATCTTTTTGCGAATCACCCGTGAAAGGTAATGTTGCCCAAAGAATGTACAAGCAATTGTCCCCGTCCCATCATCTACCTCTGCGTAAAAATCTTTGCGCCCACTTTTGCTCTCGCGTGGTTCACAATATTTCACTGTGCCAATAACCGTGACAACGGTCTCTGGCAACAAGCGGGCAATAGGTTGAAGCAAGGTATAATCATCATGGCGACGAGGTAAGTTGAATACTAAATCATTGATGGTATAAATTCCCAATGTGTTTAATTGTTCCACCAATTTTGGACCAACACCCTTCACCGTATCAACACTCGCATTTAATCCGCGCAAGGTATCTGCCGCCGTTTCGGGCGAAATTGGTGGGCGTGGGGTGCGTGGCGGACGCGCAAGGCGCGGTTTGATTGGCAAATCAGATACACCTTTATTCACGGTAGGCGGTTCATATTGCCATGTATCGGATGAATCGCCAATATATGATTCTTTGAATAATTTATCTAAGCGCAAATCGTTATTCACAGGCTTAGGCGCTGGTTTTGGGCGCTCCGCTTTACGCGCTTTTGGTGGTGGTTGTGTGGGTTGTTGCTCATCCGATTTAGGCGGTTGCCCATCGTTAACCAGCAACGTAAAATCTGCCTCGCGCTTTTTTTTGATTGGGCGCGGGGATGGCAGTGGTGCTTCTGATTCTACAGATGATGCAACCTCATCGCTTGGTGGGCGTGGGTCTCGTTTTGGACGTTTTTCGCGCTCTGGGCGACGCTCCTCGCGTGGCGGTTTTTCGGTTGGTTTATCAACAGCAGGTGGTTGAGACGCAATAGCTTGTGCATATTGGTCTAATCGCGCCAAATACAAATCTGGGGCAGGTTTTCGCCCCATAATCCTATCCATCAAATACAAAATAGCATTGTTGCGCTCTACCTTATTTTCGATTTCACCATATCGCTTGAGGGTATCTACAATTTCATCCACCAAGATATGATGTTCTGGCTTGCGGGCTTGCCGATGTGCATCCGCCGACCCTTGTTCGCCTTACCCCGACTCTCCACCAATGACATCATTATTCTTATATCCTTCGTCCT
>CALDGT010001273.1 GCA_937942935.1 uncultured Chloroflexota bacterium
TGCTTCACCAGCTCCGAACTCTGCGGTGAATGATTAAACAGGTCGAAATGGGTGTAGGGACGCGATTAATCGCGTCCGTACTAACATACAAAACCACCCGATAACAGTGACGAGGTGAACTTTACCCGCGAAAGCGGAGACCAAAAGGTAGCTTTTGATGCAACGTGTATTTGTACTGGATAAAAACAAACAACAATTGATGCCCTGTAATCCTGCACGGGCGAGGCAATTACTCAAATCGGGGAAAGCGGCGGTTTTTCGCCGTTATCCGTTCACCATTATCCTGAAAGACCGTGAAGATGGTGAAAAACAGCCTATGCAAGTCAAGCTAGACCCCGGTAGTAAAACGACAGGGATAGCGATTGTTGCACAATTTAAGTGTGGGTTATATTGCATATGGGCAGGTGAATTAACCCATCGTGGTCACGCAATATCTGACGCATTGCTCAGTCGTAGACAGTTACGCAGAGGACGAAGAACACGAAACTTACGTTATCGCCAAGCGAGATTTGATAATCGCAAACGTCCGAAAGGGTGGCTCGCTCCGTCATTGATGAGTCGTGTCTACAACATTGAAACATGGGTAACGCGATTAATGCGCTACACACCCGTTACACATTTAGCGATGGAATTGGTCAAATTCGATACCCAAGCGATGGCTAACCCTGAAATAAGGGGTGTTGAATATCAACAAGGTGAGTTGTGGGGTTATGAAGTGCGGGAGTATGTTCTTGAGAAGTTTGGGCGGAAATGTGTATATTGTGGGGCGAAAGATGTGCCACTCGAAATTGAACATATCATCCCAAAATCACGCGGTGGCAGTAATCGTGTGAGCAATCTCACTTTAGCCTGTCAATCATGCAACCAAAAGAAAGGCAATCAAACCGCAGGCGAGTTTGGGCATCCGTATGTGCAGAAATTGGCGAAAGCACCCTTAAAAGATGCGTCTGCTATCAATGCCACACGCTGGAAGTTGTACGAAATGTTGCAAAATTTCTGTTTACCGATTGAACTTGGTACAGGTGGTCGCACTAAATACAATCGTGCCATACAAAATTACCCTAAAACCCATTGGTTAGATGCAGTGTGTGTTGGCGAAAATGGTCAAGTGGTGTTTGTGAGTCCCAACCACCAACCGTTAACCATCAAAGCAGTTGGTAGAGGCAATCGGCAGATGACTAAACCGGATAAATACGGATTCCCGCGTGCCACACGCCAATGCAAAAAGGTGTATTTCGGCTTTCAGACGGGTGACATAGCGAAAGCGGTTGTCACATCAGGCAAAAAAGCAGGGATATATGTCGGTAAAGTGGCAGTTCGTGCGAGTGGGAGTTTCAACATCACCACCTCAACAGAGACGATACAAGGCATAAATCATCGTTTTTTCAAAACGATTCATAAATCAGACGGTTACACATACATGAAAGGAGAGCAGGCGCTCATCCCCATGCCTTATGGCAAGGGTATCCGCGCCTAAAATTTCGATGAACTTAGCCATTAATTATTCCAGACAAGCCGCCACATTATACGAGACGGGGCAAATTGCGCTGGATTATTTCAAATGCCCAGCATGGGAAGACCTTATCGCCGAAGCGAGGGCTATTTTGCCAACATATGTGCATTTTCCATTGCGTGTTGGTCGTGGTGTGGTCATAAATACCGAGAAAAAAGCAGAAGCCGATTTTGACCATATCGAAAAATTGCTCAAAATGAGCGATACGCCCTGTGTGAATATCCACTTTTCGCCATTCGATACCGATTATCCCGATGTGGCGTATGATAGCCTCGCCTCTGCGGATATTGATAAGGTAGTGGATTTTAGCATCAAGGCAATTGAGCAATTGGTAAAACGCTTTGGCGCAGATAAAATTTTGGTCGAGAATGTCCCCAGTGTGAAGCAAACACACATGCTTTGCGCGTTATATCCTGATGTCATTAGTCGTGTAATTGATGAGACCAACACCACCCTGCTATTTGATATTTCACATGCACGTCTATCTGCTCATCGGTTGGGAATGAATGAATATCAATACATTCGTGGGTTGCCACTCAAACAAATGCAAGAAATGCACGTCACAGGCATCGCCCGTGTAGATGAATTTGTGTTGGAACGGTTAGAAGAAAAAGGCTTAACCGACACCATTTTCCACAAACTGGCGGGTGAATTAGTAGACCATGTGCCATTCACCCCATTAGATTGGGATATTACCGCATGGGCATTTGAGCAAATTCACTCTAGCGCATGGCGTAGTCCGTGGGTAGTCGCCTTTGAGTATGGCGGGGTCGGCGGTGTTTTTGAAGCCATGAGCGACAGCCTCAAAATCGCCGAACAAGTCCCGCGTTTGTATCGGTTGGTCAAAAATCAACACCTCATGCCTTATTAGGCTTGATATGAAATGGAATGAGTGCCAAAAATAGGCAAACGGCAGTGGCATTTATCATGCTCGCCCACATCCGCCCGTCAAAATTGGCGCTCATATCGCTCCCAATTCGCAATAACACTGCCACATGGAGCAATACCAAACATCCATAAAATAAATTAGAAAATTGAATGTCGCGTTTGGTCAACGCAGGAAAAATGATAGGCGCATGACCAAATATCATCGAAAAAACAAATCCCACGACCACTGCATGAAGCACCATATCATACTGAAAACCAGCATACACAGCACCAACCCAAATCGCCAAAGCACCACCCACAAATAACCAGCCATATCCAATCAACATACACCATGCGATATAACGGGTGAATCCTGTTCGCCGAATTCCGCGCCCAGCAATATCATATTTTATCAACCATGATGCAATCGCAATCATACCCACCCCAACAACCCGAACCCCAATACCCAATTCAATGAGTGTGATGATTGCCCCTGCCCCATATATCCCCAATGCGCCAAGCAACAGTTTTTCTGATGTGGGAGTTAATCGGCGCACCCGCGACAATTCTAAACGTTCACTGACGATTGTCACGACTAAAAATGCAATCCATAAATGCACAACCTGAAAAATCGGACTCCCCAACGCCCATGCCAAATACCCAATCACTAGTAGTACCGCGCCCCAAGTGAGGGTATAAATCGGCAATGACCAGTAATTGCGTTTTGTGGCGGTATACACATAGAGCCACACAAACCAACCACTCCCAACTAAGAATACCACTTTAGTCGAGGGCTGTGCGCCCAATATGATGAGGGATATAACCCCCATCGCCAAAATAATCGGCGCAAAATATGCCCAATGCCATACTTGGTTAAATATCGCCGCCACCGCAACCGCCCGTTCTAACGATATGAGGGTGGCAAATACCCCAATCATCAACACACCATGTATCCCTATAAGAGATGGTGTGATGCTTGGCAATTGCCACCCAGCCCGTTGTAATGCCGCCCATCCACCCAAAAGCATGGTAATGAGGACGAAACCCAATAACATCACACGCAGAGGTGGCAAAATAGCTAATTTCGATTGTTTCATACTAATCTTCTTTCGAGAGCATCAGTAATAACATTGTCAGAGGGGTTTTTGCAACCACACTATGCGCGAGACGTGGTGTCATGTAAATCCATGTCCCAGCTTGTGCCTCATACACATCTGCACCAAGCGTAATCGTCGCCTCACCTGATAAAATATGGATGACCGCAGATTGCGCGGCACTATGCTCAGAAAGCGATTGTCCTTCTGCAAAGCTAAATAAGACAGCCTTTAGCCCACCCTCTTTATGCACTGTTCGGCTTGTGATGCTATCTGGTGTCACTTCTGGCAATAAATCGGCTAAATTGGGTATTGCATGATATAAACTGGTCATGATGATACTCCTTCTGGGTATAAATACCATAAAATTGCGCGGGTAACATCGCGCGGGTCTGTGCCATAATGAAATTTCGAGACTAAAAAGCCATTCGGGTCTATCAGATAAGAATCTGTAGAATGGTCAATCACATAAATAGGCTGTTCGCTATCATCCAAACGGCGTTGATAATAAAAACCATAATCGGGTTGAATTTGCGCCAATGTCGCATCATCCCCAGAAAATCCAACGAAATCAGCATCAAAATTATCTAAATAGTCGCGGATGGCTTGTGGGGTATCGCGCACACCATCCACACTCACATACACAAATTTGACCGATTCAGCGTCGTTCCCAAGTAATTGTTTCACCCGTTTATATTCGGTGAGTGTAAGTGGGCAAAAATCGGGGCAATGCAGATAACCAAAAAAGACAACCAACCAAGACCCACGCAAATCACTCAGGTGCATGGGGTCTCCTGTACTGCTGGGCAATTCAAAATCTTGGAGCAAAATCGGCGGATTTAGCACATCACCAATAAAGACCGATTCAACCTGTGCCTGTGCGATAGTCGCCTGAGATGTGACAGATTTTATTGAGCTAGTCTCTGTAATGGGAGCATTGGGTATTGGAGAGCATCCAATGAGCATAACGAGCAACACCACCAAGAAAAATAAATTGTCGGGTTTCATATTCAAACCTCATTCAGCAAACGGCTTAATACGTGGGAATAAATAAATGGCAAATAATGCCACCGCACTAAACATCACAATACGCCCACCCAATACCAGCCAGTTTTGACCAAAAATAACCAACCACAAGCCGATATTGAACAAAATGAAAGATGTCCAAGCCAACCCTGCCCGTCCATATTTGGGCGAAGTTGGAAAACGTGGCACAATCCAAAATGCCACCCCCATTACCAATTGCATAATCCAACCAAACATCAAGAGTTCAATGTGAATGGGCAACCATTGCCAAAGGCTAACTGAAATCGGGAAACCTTTATTCCCCAAAATCAGACCGCCAATTGTCATACCCAATCCTAAATAGATGAGGGAAAAGCGAATCATATAAACACTCAATTTTGGCATGATTAGCGTTCCTTCACCCGTCCCCAAATATTGATGACAAACAACCAACCCGCAGTCACTTGCAATATGGCAGATAAAACCAAAATCCATGCCCAAACCGATTGCGGATACATCACCGATAACGGCTCACCAAAGCCTCTGAATAACAAACCAATATTGAGACAAACAAATGCAGTCCATCCTATCACCACATTTCCGCGCGGTTTTTCTTTTGACCTTTTAGGGAACATCCAATGCGCCACACCAATAATAATTTGCGTGACCCACCCAACTACCAAAAAATGGAAGAAAACAGGGCGGAGTGTAGAAACATACGGTGATAGATTAAACAAAGGTTGTGCAACCAACACAACTCCCATAAATAGCGCAAGGATAAAATACATCAATCCCATTTTGATATGATACCGTGTTAACAAAGGCATGACTTCACCATTCAATCGTTAGAGATAAGGTACAGATACCCTATCTCTAACACGATTATGAATTAATGACCAGACCCTTCTGGCAGGGTTTCGCTATGATAAATATCAGGATTTTCTTCGCCTTCTACGATGAGAAAGCCCGCCAAACCACGCTCCAAACGACTCAGTGAATGGTCTACCAAAATATATCGTCCGGGGACTTCGACTTTGAATTCGACAATGGTCGCACCACCGGTTGGGACAAGTGTGGTTTGAACATTGGTCAATGGTTCACTGGTGATAGACGCATCTGAATATACACGGTCAAAAATTTCACCAATCACATGGAAAGAAGAGGTATAATTGGGTCCGCCAACACCAAAATAAATCCGCACTGTTTCGCCAACATTGGCACGCAATACATTTTCGTCACTGGTCAAACCGCCCACCGCGCCGTTAAAAACCAAATAATCAGCATCTTCATCGCGCATGTGTGCCATATTAAATTCCTGATGCCCCTGTGTCCCAAATTCATGCGAGGTATAAATATCGCCTTGCATCACATAAAACTCGCGGTCAACAGGAGGCAATCCACCAACTGGCTCAACTAAAATGAGTCCGTACATCCCAGAACTAATATGATGTGGAATACTGGCTGTGGCACAGTGGTACACATATAATCCCGGATTTAAGGCTTGGAAAGTAAAACTGGTTTCACCACCGGGTAGGGTTTGGGTATAAACTGCCCCGCCACCCGGTCCCGTCACACTATGCAAGTCTATTGAATGTGGAAACAAGCTAGTGGGGTCATTATGCAAATGAAAATCTACAGTATCGCCAACACGCACACGCAACATTGGACCGGGTACTTTGCCATCAAATGTAAAATAATTAAATGTCGTTCCATCCGATAAAATACCAGTCACTTCAACGGTTTCCATATCCACTCGCAAAGTCATTGGGGCGCGGTCTCCAACAGGAGCTGGCACATCGGCAGGATTACGGACAATCGAAACCGCATCTTCGGCGGCGGGGGCAATTGGGGCGGGCATATTCATATTATGGTCGGCTTGTGATGATGCGGTATATAAGGCTTCTTCTTCGCCAACGGTTACAGAACCAGCCACGCGCAGAGTGCCAAACATGCCAATATCCCGATGCCCAACCACAGTACAGTAATAAATAAAATCACCCGGTTTATCCACAACAAATTCGAGTGTAATGGTTTGTTCATCTTCAAGCAGTGCGCCTGTATACACATTATATTCATCTATTTTAAGGTCATGTTGAACAGGGTCGCCATTAATCACAGTCAGGCGCACTGTATCACCAACATTTGCAGTCAATAAGGGATTAATCATCCCATCAATTTCTCCACCTACCCCAATAAATGCCATCGCTGGGGTTTGACCAATGATTGTGCGAAGGGTATAGTCAACCACTTTCGCCTCTTGATGAACATCACTTA
This sequence comes from uncultured Chloroflexota bacterium, assembly GCA_937942935.1. Classification (GTDB taxonomy): domain Bacteria; phylum Chloroflexota; class Anaerolineae; order Aggregatilineales; family Phototrophicaceae. The sequence continues at coordinate 6,754 of CALDGT010001273.1, forward strand.
CCTGTTGAAATTCATCTCGTGATGCTTGTTCAGTAGCATTAGTCGCCAAAACTTCTGGTGCGCCAATTTCAATGTTAATCGGCACAACCGCAAAAAATAACACCATTAAACCAATCAATACAAAGCCAACAATGTTTGGACTCACGCCTCTATCATTCATTGCTAATCTCCCTCATGACGCACGATAAGATATGGAAGTTCAATCGCAAATCGAGGGCAAATCGTCTCACATGTGGCACAGTATATGCACTCGTTTGGATTAATGAGGACGGCTCTATCATTTTTCCAGCCTAATGCACCTGTTGGACATTCAGCAATACATGCGCCACATCCATCACAACGATTCTCTGTTATTATGGGCAACCATTTTGGGTCTAACATGAGATAATTCACCCTTCTGCGACTGAACTGTAATCACAGTGTAGAAGGGTGAACTTATTTTGAACTTCATCTATCTGAAGTCGGGGATAAAAATATAGGGATTAATGACAAATGTAATGGGGATAATGTGATAATTATCATCACAACATGGCAATAGAACGCAAAATATCTTCGCGCACAATCACTATTTTATGACGGTCAAAGACTATTGCCCCTGCAATCTCCAATTCACGCAAGGCGGTGCTGATGGTCTGCGGGGTTGTCGCAAGATGAGAGGCAATGGTAGCGCGGGTCACACCTTGCCCACTTAATGCAGGGTCATCTACCTGATTAATAACCAATCGCGCCACACGTACAATCACCGAATATAAGGCAAGTTCTTCTATCTGGCGAATAAGCCCACGCACTCGTCTGGATAAAATCTGAATCACCCGCAAGGCAAAACGCCCATCGCGCAAAATGAGTTCTTGAATCATTTCACAAGGCAAAACCCATAGGATACAATCGCTCAATGCCATTGCATTAGCAGGATTTGTGCCATTATCGAAGGCAGGAATATCATTAAAGGTATCTTTATCACCAAAAATGCGTAAGACATGCTCTCTCCCATCGGGGTTCAGCTTATAAATCTTGACCCGCCCTTCTTCGACTAACCATAAACCCTTGGATGGTTCATTTTCTAAAAAAATAATTTCGTTAGGCGTGAATGACTGACGTTGAGCATAACTCACTAATCGCCCCAACACATCTGGAGCAAGGTCTTCAAAATAAACCAAACTCTTAAAATAGGCGATTAGCTTCTCGTCATCTCTCATGTAGATTTTGGGTTAAATATGCCCGTCCTTCATCACAATCGCGGTGCATTTGGTCAATTAGGGCTTGTAAGCTATCGAACTTTGCCTCTGGTCGCATATATTTTTCAAAAGTGACATATAATGTCTCGCCATAAATATCACGGTCAAAATCGAGCAAATATGATTCTACCGTCACACCACGATACCCAAATGTGGGGCTAATGCCGACATTTGTCATCGCCATAAAACGTTCTCCATTGATAGTCGCCCAGCCCGCATAAATACCATTCGCGGGGATGATATGACCTTCCCAAACTGCCATGTTCGCCGTTGGAAAGCCCAATTCGCGCCCACGTTTCATCCCATGAATCACTTCACCAGATAGGGTATAACTCCAACCAAGCCATTCGCGTACACGCCCAACATCGCCTCTCTGTAATGCATCTCGGATGAGGGTACTACTAATGACACCACCTGCGATTTCGCTTTGCACCATATCTACAACTTCGACCGCAAATCCCTTTTCCGCACCCATCTTTTGCAAAAATGCCACATTACCTTCACGTTTATACCCAAGGGCAAAATCTTCCCCAACCCATAATTTTTCTGGGTGTAAATGGTTCATGAGCAAATTCACAAAATCTATCGCCTGCATATACCGAGTCGCATTATCAAATGTATGTGTAACCACATAATCCACACCCAAATTAAGTAATTGTTCTGCACGTTGTTCGGGATGAGTGAGATAATAACGTCCTTTTAAGCCTCGTAACACAATATCGGGATGAGGAAAAAATGTTAAAACGACTGCCAAACGCCCAGTTGAATGAGCATGTTCGACTAATTGCTTAATCAGATGTTGATGTCCTTTATGCACACCATCAAATACACCAATTGTCACGACAGACGGTTGAAGCAGGTGAACATTAGAAATATCGTAAATATGGCTCATAAAAATTCCTTATTCAGAAGCCGATGAAAATACTTTATAGGGTCGCCATTGACCATTTTCTGCGCGTAATAATGCCATAAACTGCCCATTTGCATCATAAGCACGGACTAGTTCATGGGTTGCATCCGATACATGAACTGGATTTCTGCCATGTCGAATATGTTGCGTATCTAT
>CALDGT010001274.1 GCA_937942935.1 uncultured Chloroflexota bacterium
TGCATTATCAACACACCCCCATCGGCATGTTACACGGAAAAACCGTGAATCAGACCGCATTCATCGCCTTTGTGCCAGAATCGGATGAAAAAATTTATTTTTGGATGAAGCCTGATAATCGTGCCTTGCGGGGCGGGTTAGCGTATGAATTATTCGGGACATTGGTCACAGAAGATGATGGCACACGCATAAGCGGATTTTGTCGGGCAAAACATGGCGAACAAATTTTGGCGTATCTGGTGATATTCATGCTGGCATTACTCTGGTTTTATGCCCCACTCGCGCTGGTGATTGGGTCAATCACGGTGATGTTGGTGGTTGCGATTATCATGGGGACAGTCGGACAATATTCATGGTATCCGATTCGACAAATCATCGGAGAAAAAGCTATCCCACGCGGAAAATTGGGATGGATTAGTCTGCGCCGAGAATTTAATTTCGCCTCGCCCTATCCGATAGAAGATTGTGCGAATATGTTCATGGAATATGCCACCCCCACCGACATCCTCAGCACACCATCGGGCGAGACAATTGGGAATGTGGTGGATGAGGGGTTATTCATCGCGGTGTATCCTGCGGAAGATAAGCAATCTCATTTTTGGATAACATCACAGCGCAATCGGTTTTTAGCCCCAGTGGAGGCAATCGGCTCAATGCAAACCGAAGGCTATGGCACACGCATCATCGGCTATAGTCATAGCCCGTTGGGATGGATTTGGGTATTGAGCGCGGTAGGCATAGGGGTCATGCTATTTTTTGTCTTTTGGGTAGCGCCGATTGTGTTCGGTGCGGTGATGTATGCGGTGATGATTAACCGTGTGGATGGTGTGGGAAGTTATCCCCAGCGCACACTCGGATTAAAGGCACAGCGCAAGCGCAAACTATCAGATGAACTAGGTGCAGATGATGAATCTTAAACGATTGTTGTGGTTCAATGGATACGACGAGACATTCGATTCACCCTATCCAATCGAAAAATGTGTCGAAATTTTGCGCGACAACTCGGCGTATGATTATATTCGACGTGTCAAAAAAGCCTTGCCACAAGCATTTATCAGCTATATCCGCACCAACCAAAAAACCTTGCCACAAGTATTTATCAGCGCAAATAGCACAACAGTATTGGTTGACATCTACCCCGAAGCAGATGGGCGCTATACCTTCCTCATTCGGAATATGAATATCAACACACACCGCGAAATCCGTGAAAATTCGCTCGAATATCGTGGCACATTAGAACCACTCGAAAATGGCACACGAGTATCGGGGCATGTGGCTAACACACAAACCGATGTAGGGTGTTTTTTATTATTGTTGATGGGACTTGGGGGCATCATCGTCATGGCGATGTCTTCTATTTATGCTCAGGCGGGCATCCCCCCCGTATTATTAGGGGTCGTGATGACTATCCTTGTGGCATTATGGGGAATATTGATATATGCGAGTAGCGATATTATAGATTATCCCAAGCAGTTACTTGGTGGGCATATCCCGCCCCGCCCAGATGACATCGTGCCTGCTTGGTGGAATATCACACGGCGCGAATTTCATTTTTATACCGAACAACCCCTCGCCACTTGCATCCAAAAATTAGAAGGCGAAGCCTATCATCCCCATTATCAAGCCTGCGCGTTGGGGATGGTGAAAGGCAAAATCAGCAGTGACCATTATTTCATCGCTTTTGAGCATACTTCCAGCGATAAGGTGTATTTTTGTATAGATGACAATGGGTTATCGCATTTTAATGAAATGAGCGAGTATTTGCTCGGCACGCTCACGGCTGAGGGAACTGGCACGCGCATCACAGGCATAACAGGGTATCGGCTTGGCGAATTGTGGATATTTGCGCCGATATGGGTCATCATCACGGCGGTGTTATGGGTGCTTTATGCCCCACTAGCTATCGGTGTTGGGATGATGCTCATCTTATTGGGAATCATTTCGGTGCGATGGGAAGTGACGAAATTAACCAAAATTCCCGCCCAAAAGCTATTAGGCACAGCGCCAAAATCACAAAAATCGAATTGGCGCAAATTGTGGTTTGGTTTTCGGGGTGATATTGATTTTATCACCCCCTACCCGATTGAAGATTGTTATAACATGCTATTTGATTATGCCCCTGCTGATGATTTTTCACATACGCAATGGGGCGATACACCGGGCAATATTTTGGATAATCAGATATTCATCGGCACATATCATCAAGATGAAGGTCACTTAGATTTTGTGATGAAGTCGGTAGATAAGCCACTTATTCCCAAACTGCGGGGGTATGGGTCGCTCAAAACCGAGGGGCATTATACACACATCACGGGGCAAGTGCGCTGTGTGGATGGTTGGAAAAGTTATATTCAGGGTGTGATTGTTTCGTGGGTGATTTGGCTCATCATCTTTGGGATGCTGTTCAATCTCAACCCTAGTTTAGAAACAGGCATTTGGGTCATCATCGGCGGGATATTCGCTTGGATAGCATGGCTATATGTGCGGGTGATTCGGCAAGTAAATGAGGCAAAAGGGGTGTTAGAATCATATCTCGGCACAAATATGAATCGCAAACGCAAAGTAGCAGATATGGAGGGGGAATAAAATGAGTAAGTGGTTTTCACTCAAGCAAAATTGGGATTTTTATACCCCTCACCCTATCGAAGAATGTTATAACATGGTCTTTGGGTATGCGCCTGTAGATAATTATGTTTATACCGATTGGGGTAATACACCGGGCAATATTTTGGATGGCTGGTTATTCATTGGCACCTATTCTCAAGATGAGGGTCACTTAGATTTTGTGGTCAAATCGGTTGATAAGGGGATAGCACCCAAAATAAAAGGGATAGGCTCATTCAAAACACAGGGCAATCTCACCCATATTACAGGGCAGTTTTATAGTGTAGATGGTTGGGGGTGGTTATTTCAAGTTTTGATTTTACCCATATTTATGACCAGCCTTTCGATTTGGCTCATCAACCTATTTTATCCCCTACGAGAAATGACACACATCATCACCTTATTCATCTCGATTGATGGCATTTTGGGATTATGGATTTATATCTTGATGATTCGGCGGATTCATCGGGCAAAAGCGGTCTTAGAATCGCATCTCGGCACAAACATGAGTCGCAAGCGCAAAGTGGCAGATGAATCGGATGGTGTGTGATGATTCGGGGATTTTTGTTTTGGTTTTTTGGTTACAATGTCGCATTCCAAACACCCTATTCGCTTGATGTGTGTCGGCAAATTTTGCTAGACCAATCATCCAACAGCGATTCCGATAATCCATTCATCAGCAAATGGTTGGGCATGGGCAATCATGCGATGGTCGTGGATGTATACCCAAAAACAGATTCGATATATACATTTCGGCTCGAAAAAAGTTTGCGAAGCGGGCGCTATCGCTTTCATGTGGCGATTGTTGGGCAATTAGAAAATACCCCACACGGCACATTGGTCATGACCAATACCCGCATCCCGATTACCGCTTGGTTATTTCTAAGCGCATGGATGGTCATCATTTTTGGCGCTTTGGCAGGATTGATAATTCACACCATGACTCATTTTGAATTGGTTGATGATACCCTGCCCATCATCGGAATCGTTTGGCTCATTTTTCTAGGTTTGATTGCCATCGTTCAGAATATATACCGCTTTGGGCATTACCCCGAAAAATGGCTGATGAAAGAAGCTCAGTCGCATCCATCGGCACTCATCGCATCAGAAAAAGAGGATTATGTCCGTGAATTTAATTTTTATTCAGCAGATTCGCTCGAAATCTGCATGAGAAAATTAAGCCCACCATCACAGGAAACGCATTATCAGGCAACTGCGCTTGGGATGGTTCATGGCACATCTACATTAGATGGCGCATTCATCGGCTTTA
>CALDGT010001275.1 GCA_937942935.1 uncultured Chloroflexota bacterium
TTAAGGAGGGTGCTACGCATCACCACCAACGTATTAGCGGCATTTTTGGCGCGGGGTTGTCGGAATAATTGAGTATCATTCGAGATGGCTTCAATACCCGTTAATGCTGTACATCCAGATGAAAAGGCGCGGAGCAATAAGAGCATGGTGATGGGCGCGAGGTTCTGTTCTGCGATATGAATGGCTTCCACATCCACCACAGTCCCCAACGAGCCTGTTATCATCTTGATGAAGCCTGTTAAGAGCATTAGCCCGATGGTTATCAAGAAAAAGTAAGTCGGCACAGAGAATAAACGGGCGCTTTCTTTGACACCACGTAAATTGATATATGCCATGAATAAAATGATGCCCACGGTCATTAATACCCGATACGGCAATAGGGCAGGGAATACGCTGATGACATTCGCCACACCCGCGCTAATACTCACCGCTACAGTGAGGATATAATCGGTGAGGAGCGCCGCACCTGTCACTTGGGCGAGTTCTTCGCCAAGATTTTCTTTGGCGACCCGATACCCACCGCCGCCCGCAGGATTTGAATAGATGGTTTGCCGATATGAAATGGTGACGATGGCGATGAGGAGGGCGATAGCGATTGAAATGGGAATCGAAATGCCATTTCCTTGAAATCCGATGAGGGTGAATGTCCCAATAGCGGCGCTATTGAGGATGATGAGAATTTCTTCTGTGGCATATGCAACAGATGAAAGGGCATCGCTGGCTAGAATGGCTAAGGCTGTTGGGTTAGATGCGGTCTGATGAGAAATATCTTCTGTCTTGAGGCGACGCCCAATGAACACATTGGCGATTTTCTCAGATACAGTATGGTAAGACATAGGTTTTTGTTCCCCTTCGATAAGCACAATCGGACATTATATAAGCCTAGAATCAGGAAGGTGTTAAGATTTCGGTGATGGGTATCAAGAAATTATCAAGATTGGGGGATGATGATATAAAACCCATCAGCGCGTTATAGCCCACGCGCTCATGATAGATGGGTCACTTATTCATGAAGGCTTTGATTTTGGGCAACCATGTTTCGGCGGTATCGCGTTCATTTTCGAGGGTATATAAGCGACAATTCATCTTTGCTAGTTCATGTTGCAATTGCCAGAGGGTGAATTGTGACCAAAATGGGATGATGCTTTTGGGTGGTTGGGCAAAGACGACTGTGCCATCAAATTCATCTACAATTTGAATCATCACATCATGAAACGATTCATATTCAACTGGTTGAATGGTGACTTCTAAGCCATACTCTTCGGCTATCAGATGATAATCGCGCAGGGCAAAATGTTCTTGATAATTAGGATGTTGATACGCCCCTTGCCCCAAGCCACCAACATTGTGTGTGAGCCGAAAATCTAACAAAACCAATGGTGATTTTGTGTTGTTGGCGAGTTGACAAGCGAGGTGCATCGCCTTGTGCGTCCATTCGGGATTTGAGATGACGAGTAAAATAGGTTTCATGCTGTTTTTCCTATTCAGTAAACCAATCTACTTTCAGTTTACCGAATAGGGTATCAAGATAGAGACAAGGTATTGGGGCGGGGTATCAATAATGTGTCAAGATTTGGGTTCTACAAACCGATACCCAATTCCGGGTTCATTGAGGATATAGCGCAATCCCCGCGCAGGATTTTCGCCTAATTTTTTGCGGAGTTGGTTGATGAATACGCGCACATAATTATCCATATCGGCATATTCCGCGCCCCATACGCTATTGAGGATGGTCTTATGGGTTAATACTTTGCCCTGATGTGTCGCCAATAGGCGCAACAAATCATATTCTTTTGGGGTGAGGTGAACTTGTTCCCCCGCCACAAATACTGTCCGATTCACCAAGTTAATCAATAATTCCCCCACGCGAATTTCGGAGATAGTCGGGGTAGAATCGGCATGAATCCGCCTAAAAATGGCTTGGATTCTGGCATGAAGTTCTTCCATGCCGAATGGCTTGGTCAGGTAATCATCTGCGCCAACATTGAGCGCCATCACTTTTGTGCGTTCTTCATCATGTACCGACAGCATGACCACAGGCACCTTTGACCATTCGCGCAATTGTTTGCATACCTCGATGCCATCGGGCGGAGAGCCGAGCGAAATATCTAAAATCACAATATCGGGATGTTGCTGGGCGACCAGCATGAGCGCATCTTCGCCATTAATCGCCGTCAACACAGTATAACCATACCCGCCCAGACCGATTTTGAGTTGTTTGCGAATTTGTGGTTCATCATCTACTACTAGCACTTTTTGCATAATCATGATGCCTTTTCGGTTATAAATGGCAATTCCACGATGAAAGTCGCGCCTTTGATGGGGGTATCTTGCACCACCAAGCGCCCACCATGCGCCTCAATAATCCCTTTAGCAATAGGCAACCCTAGCCCTGTGCGCCCACTTTTACCATGATAAAACGGTTGCATGATGTGGTCTTTTTCTTCTGGGGTGATGGTATCGCCATGATTAATCACCCAAAGCTGAAGGCTTTGTTTGGTCGCCACACCGCGCAATTCCACACACGATTGGGCGGGTTCGTATCTGACTGCATTATCTACCAAATTGGTTAAGGCTTGCAAGATGAGACCATAATCGAAGGGTATCATGGGCAAATTTGGCGGAAAAGTGAGCGTTACCCGTTCTTGTTGGGTGCGGTGATAATGATTCGCCGCCACATCTCCCGCCACTTCTTCTAAGGAATTTGTTTGCCGATTTAGCGTGAGTGCGCCCGCTTGCAAGCGCGATAAATTCAGCAAGTTGCCGATGAGATTATCTAGGCTATCTATTTCTTCCTCAATGGCGGTAATCATCTCGCGCCGTTCTTGTGGGTCTAATTTGTCATCGAGCCGATGCAAATTATTGATGGATGTCTTGAGGATGGTGAGGGGTGTGCGTAAATCGTGCGAGATGGCATATAACAGCGTGGTCTTGAGCCTATCGGCTTCTTCAAAGCCTGCGCGGGTGCGGTCTCGTAATGCCAATTGCCCAACCAATACCGACATCATAAAAAAGACGATGAGGTCTAATAATTCGCGCGGGTCTGCGACGATGAGGGTGTAATAGGGATGGATGAGGAAGAAGTTGATGCACAAAAAGCTGATAGATGAGGCGATAATGCCCATGCGCGTCCCGCGTTGGATGGTGATGATGAGGACGACCAAAATATAAATCATGGTGAAATTGGCAACTGTTAATTCTTCGCGCAATAACCACAGAATGCTTGTGGTACAGGCGATGAGTCCATACGGGAAAAGCCAGTGGGTTATCAAGTGTCGTAAAGTCATCTTCAGTTCTCATCAATTACATTTTTCATAAAAAATTCATGCCAGACCCATGTTCAAATCATGATTTATTCGCTATGCTATCATATATGTATTGTAATGAACTAGAGGTGTTATATGCCGTACCAAATTACATGGCTTATTGATGAGAGAGTGCTTCATTTTCATCTTGAAGGGGAACTAAATCCAGATATGTTGCGCGAAATGGTGCAAGAATCCCGCGATATGGCGAATCTTGGCAAGAATCCTGTTCATGCAATCGTAGATGCAACCCGCGCCGAATCTATCCCCAAACATATCCAGACGGTACTGCAAGAATATAAAAATCAAAAACCGGAATCATCTGGCTTTACGGTGTTAATTGCTACTAGCTCAGTCACCCGATTCTTTGCCCAAATGCTGTTTAAGCTCTTTCGGTTAGAAGTGCGCTTCGCCGCCGATTTGGATGATGCCATGAGTATCTTATATCGTGTAGATATGACATTGCCTGCTCAGACAAAATCGGCATGACTTAACTGATGACCACTAATTTGGTCACAGTCATCTCGTCGGCGGCATACCGCACCCCTTCACGTCCAATGCCACTGCGTTTGACCCCACCATAGGGCATATTATCCACGCGGAAAGTTGGCGCATCGTTGATAATTACCCCACCGACCTCTAATCGCTCGGTGGTGGTCATCACCCGTCCCAACTCTGATGTAAAAGCCCCCACCTGTACTCCATAAGGCCTATCATTCACCCTATTGATAGCTTCATCAAAAT
>CALDGT010001276.1 GCA_937942935.1 uncultured Chloroflexota bacterium
AATCGCGCTGGATTTATCTGATGCGCTCACCCGCGCTCATCGGCTCAAGATTATTCACCGTGACCTTAAACCTGCCAATATCCTCATCGCAGAAGATGGCACCCCGCGCCTGACCGATTTTGGTGTGGCGCAATTGGGCGATAAAACCCGCGTCACCCGCACAGGGGCGGTGGTCGGCACACTCAATTACCTCTCTCCAGAAGCCCTTAATGGCGAAACGATTGATGAGCGCACTGATATTTGGGCGTTTGGCGTGATGTTATACGAAATGTTGGCGGGGCATAACCCCTTCCCAGAAGAAAGCGCCACCGCATTGGTGACAGCTATCCTCACCAAACCGATTGCCGATATGCACGCCTCACGCCCCGATGTGCATGCATCGGTGGTGCGCTTGCTAGAGCAAATGCTCACCAAAGACCGCACTCAACGGATTGATAGCGTGCGTAAAGTGGGCAGTGAATTAGAAGATATTATCCGTTATGCCGATAGCGATGATGACCTCGCTATCGCCATCAAACCCGAATTATTGAGCCAACACACAGGCAGATTCGACACCCCAACGCCCAACTCGGCAACGCCTAATACACTGCATCCTGCCACATCAAAACCATCTCCATCTAAGCCGATGATGACGGTCATGAAATCGGATACAGGCGAAGAATATGTCGTCATGCCCAAACGCTATGCAAATCGGGTGCGGTTGTTGTTTGTTATCATGCCGTTGGCGATTATTGGCATCATTATTTTTATCATCACGCGCCCACGCGCCGATGGGGGAGATACCAATATCACCATCGTGCGCCCTCGTGATGGTAATGGCATTTTGAATAATGGTGACGATATCGTCACGGGCATTATGCCCCCCGTTGAAACTGTCCCAGAGGGATATTATCCCGTAGCCGTTTTACCGGGTACAAGCCCCGATGATGATGACCCAGAAATTCAGATGGAAATTGTCGAGGGGTTACGCCAAGCCTTGCAAACCGATATTTCTTTCTCGAATATTCGGGTTGTCAGTGAATCGGCGCGGATGCAAATGTTCGAAGCCGATGTGAATTCGACCTTGCCCATCATGACCTTGAATACCGAATTGAACACCCAAGCAGGTCTCATCATCTTGCCAGAAGAACGCGAAGACGGCTTGCATGTATTTATCCAACTCGGAGACCTTGCACGATTTCCTTATAATAGCTTCGAGCGTACCGTGTTGGAGCGCCTGATTAATGTTGAATTGGTGGTCGAATCGCCATCCGACATTGCGCCGTATGTGGTGGGTGCATTAGCCATCTTGCATAGCGCGGGTGGTGATATGTTCGAGTTTATGCGGACGATGACCATTTTATCGCAATTGCCAGAAAGCGATGCCGAGATGGTGAGCGCAGGCACAAGTGCCTCTGTGCATGGGTATTTTGCTAATTTTATTAACGATGAAGATGCGGCTCTTGAACTCATCAACACGGCATTAGACCGCGATGGCGGAAATGCGATGTTATTTATGTATCGCTCCCTCATTTACCTGCGACAATTCAATTTTGAGAGCGCCTCTAGCGATATTATCAGCGCCCAACGGCTGGGACCCAGCACATGGGCATTGCCATTATATGCGATTGGCATTTTTTCGTCGGCAGAAGAACGCATTAATACCCTATGGCAAGTCCTCGCCATTCGCCCAGACGATTGGTTTGCCTATTATATGATGGCAGATAATTATTATACACAGGGTGATTTAGAATCAACACGAGAGGCATTAGATAACGCCTTAGCCCGTGACCCAAAGATGAATGTGGTGCATTTGTTGTCGTTTGTGGTGGCGTTGCGACAAGGACGCTTAACCGATGGCGGACAATTGCTCAATGACCTCCTGACCCAGTTCCCAGACCCCAATTTTAGTTATCGGGTGATGAATGCGGCATTTGGCGATGCCTATTCAGTGAGTATTTTGCTCTATTCATCATTGGCGAATCTTATCATCGGGCAATTTGACCGTGTGATAGAAGATACCGCAACCGTCTTGAGCTTTGTCAATAATCCAGAAGCCTTCATCCAAGACAAATCGCAATTACCGGGGACGATGACCACTAATCCGAGTAGTGTTGAATTATCAGACGAAGAACCACTTATCACGCCCTATTTTTATGCGTCCGATTTATTCATGATACGTGGGATTGCATTTTGTTCGCTCGGCAGATTTGAGGAAGCCATAGAATCGTATAGTATTGGTTTGGGAATAGACCCCACCAATCACATGCTCCGCCTGTTGCGCTCAGAAATTTATTTTTTGAATGGTGATATGGTCAATAGCCAAGCCGATATTAACCAAGCGATGGGATTATCGGATGAAATGGATGCCTTTATCCTTGAGGCGACCAATGCCGATGGTGTTGGGGAAGGTTTAGGATGCACCAGTTTCTTTGATATATTTAGCCAGATGGGACAAGGGGAATAAATTTCCCCTTTATCCTTATGGCAACCACTGGCTGGCTAAATACGGGTCTGCATCGCCGACTAATCCACTGGTATCGAATAGCTTTCGCATATTTTGACCGTTGAGCGTGATATAGGCTCGGCTAATCCCTGTATAACTGAAAATGGTCAACACAATTTGCCCCTGAATCCGCGCATCGGTACACGTCCCCGATGAAATCAAATTCCCCGTCAGTGTCACCGTTGCTAAATCGCCATTCACCGAGACATTGGTCACACTTAACCCTGTTGGGAGCGATGTCATGAAGGTGGCGGGGATTTGTGTCGCTGTGAATAATGCCGTCAACGAGGTTTGAATATCGCTTTGGGTGATGCCTGTGAGTTCTAACCCGCTATTGATGGGGACGGCGCTATCATTGCACCCCACCCGAATCCCTGTCGTGCCATTATCATTTGGCAAAATGAGCATATAACGGGCGGTCGGGGCATCTATCAA
>CALDGT010001277.1 GCA_937942935.1 uncultured Chloroflexota bacterium
GGTTTCATAAGCACGCAATTTGTTGGGGAGTGCCAACGGATAGCGACTGGTGATAATAAAGCTCAATGCTCCGCCACCACGCGCCTCTAAGATGAGGTCAAAAAATTGGCGCAAATCATCATCTATCAAAACAGATGTGGTCGGATTTTGAAGTGTTTCGAGGTTATCCACATAAACCACAATATGGTGTCCATGTAATCCGTCCAAAAGGGCGCGGGTTTTATCAACCACGCTGGCATTACTATCTTTTTGTGTGGTTTGGAAGGGGTGGTCATTTGGCAACAATGCGCCAATCTGATTGAGTAGGCTGGTGAGGTTTAGTGGCGGGGTTGTATCTGCCCGCAGATAGATAGCCCCGTCTAATTGATTTCGTTTTTCATAATCATTTAAGACCTTGCACACCAGCGCCGTCTTACCAATCCCACCCCGCCCATAAACCGCAATCAATGGTTTATAATCGTGCAAGGCATTGGTCAGGCTGGCTTGGGCATCTTCGCGGTCATAAAATAAATCATCTCCAAATAAAATCGGTAATGTGCCAACCCGCTTGAAGATTTTTTCGGTTTTGGGTTGTTGTAACAACACAGTGGTGATATTTGCCTTCATAGCAATATCATCCAAATGTTGAATGACCTCTGTCATGCTTGCGGGGCGTTGTGCAGAGTCTTTGCTTAACATGGTATAGATAAAATCTGCTAAATGAATGGGGACATCTGGACGAAGTGTGAGCAAATCGGCGGGTGCTTTGGTGAGGATACTCGTCACAGCGACGGTGATATTATCCCCAGAAAAGGGGCGCTTGCCCGCTAACATTTCGTATAGCATCACCCCAAAAGACCAAATATCCGATTTTGTGGTCACTTTATCCCCATTCAACGCCTCTGGGGAAAGGTAATGAATTGTCCCAACAACCACCCCCGATACAGTAGACCGATTGGTGTCGTTTTGCATATAAACCAGACCAAAATCGGAGAGGCGCGGTGATTTATCGGGCGCGATGAGGACATTAGCCGGTTTAATGTCGCGGTGGATGATATGATTCTCATGTACAAATGCGAGTGCAGAGGCAATTTGTTTGGCGAGTGTCATCGCACGCGGGATGGGCAGTTGGCGATATGATTGTAATTCATCCCACAACGAGCCATCATTGATGTATTCCATCACCAAATAATACCCCTGCTCAGTATCTCGGAGGGCGTCATAAACGCGGATGATATAGGGGTGGTGTAAACGCCTCAAGACATCCGCCTCGCGCATAAATCGCGTAACAGAACGGTCATTATATGCGATTAAATCTGGAGATAATTGCTTGATAGCGACTGGGGATTGGGTATGTTGGTCAATTCCCAAATACACCGTCCCCATGCCACCACGTCCAATGACATCTACTACATCATCAAATTCATAACGACCACCAATGATTATTCTCATAAAATCCGTTGTCCCATCAAGCCCGCCACCAATTCGACTGCCATTTGTGCGGTTTGGTTGCTCACATCCAAAATTGGGTTCACCTCCACCACATCCAAAGATGATACCTTATGGCTATCGGCGAGGATTTCCATCAATAAATGGGCTTCCCGATACGTCAGCCCACCGGGGACAGGTGTCCCAACACCCGGTGCATGACGGGGGTCTAAGCCATCCAAATCTAAGCTGACATGAATGTGCGTCATATCGGCAAAATGTTTTAACACCTGATAAGCAATTTGCGCGATTCCCTGCTCATCTACTTCGCGCATGGTGAAGGCTTTCATATCGCCACGGTTCAGGCGTTGACGTTCTCCCTCATCCAAATCGCGCAAGCCGATATATGCCATTTGCGCGGGTTTAATTTTTGCGCCAGCATAACCGATATTTGTGAGGGGCGCGGGGGCTTCACCGAGCAAGGCGCTAATCACCATGCCGTGAACATTGCCCGATGGCGATGTGGCGGGGGTATTGATGTCGCCGTGGGCATCTATCCACAAAACACCCGTCTTTGGGGTGGCAATCCCCGCCACTGTTCCCATGCTCATGCTATGGTCGCCACCCAAAAAGATGGCTTTTTCGCCAGCTTTGACAGTGGCTTTGATATGATTATAAACTTCTTGGCAAATATGCGAAATTTGTGGCAGATGATGGGCGGGTTTGCCGTCTAATTCTGGATACACATCTTCATCGGTAATTTCTTCGAGTTGAGGCGTGAAAATATTGCCACTATCATGCACTTCATACCCCAACCGTGTGAGGCGGTCTTGTAGACCCGCATAACGGATGGCGCTGGGTCCCATATCTACCCCGCGCCGTTGTTGACCCAAATCCATCGGCACACCAAAAATACGAATCGTTTGTTTAATCATGTGGTGATAGTCCAATCTTGAATAGTTAATAAAGGAAGCGCAGAAAAATCTTGGTCATTGGTGACGAGGATACCCCCAGATGTAGCGTCATTGTGGCGAGTGCCAAATCTATATCACTTAATTGTCGCCCTATACGCCGTGTGAATACCCATAAATCGCTCGCCACACGCCAATCTTGCAAAGTGGGAACAACAATATTAAACATGGGTATCACATCATCCCGAAATTGGGTCAACGCATTTTGCGCGTTAGTATATTTTAGACCGCGCTCAATTTCATAAATAACTAACTCTGATAACATCAAATCATCTTTACGATATTGTGCAATATATCGCGTAACTGTGTGGTTTTTACCTTTCATATAAGCCGATATAATATTCGTATCCAAGATATATTTCATGATTATATCCTAGCGCCTGCCTATAATCGGCTTCCCTTCCATGACCGCTATCATCTCGTCAAATTCTTCCTCTGACATTGATTCACGCAAATCTTGTGCAAATTTCTCAATAACCTCTATATCAAATGGTTTAGTCGCTTTTTTGATGCTATTTCCGCCATCCATTTGACGGGCGATTCCAATTTGCTCTTTTATCCGCGCGAGGATGATTTCTTCTTCAATCTTATCACGACGGAGGCGCAA
>CALDGT010001278.1 GCA_937942935.1 uncultured Chloroflexota bacterium
GTGTTTTTAAGTCGCCCAGTTGTTTCTCATAGGCGAGTTGCCGTTCTTGACGCTGGGCATCATATTCTTCTTGTGCATCGCTGAGTTGCTCATTTACCGTGCTTTCGAGGTCGAATAACCCCGCAAAATCCAGATTCCGCGCCAAGTCTTCGCGCTGACGGTCGGCATCTTTCAGGATTTTTTGCATGTTGCGGGCATGGTCACGCGCATTTTTCGCTTCATCGGCTTGGGTATCGGTGATGAATTTTTGGCGGTCTTGGCGTGCTTTTTCATCCAAGCCTTGCAGGTCAGCATTGAGTTTGCGCCGTGCGTCACTGAGAGAATCATTCAGTTGACGGCTGGCATCTTCCTCTTTATCGGCATTGGCGAGGGCGATGTCCACAAGGCGGTTATTATAATTTTCCAGCGCCTGCGCTTGTTGCTTGAGTGCCTCTTGTTGTTGGCGCACACCGTCTTCGATGGCGCGGGTGCGTTCTTCTGCCAATTTTTTCTCGCTATCGGCTTGTTCCTTGTTGGCATTCTGGACATCTTTTGCCGTTTGTTGGGTATAGCGCGAGGTAATCTCTGCTTCTTGCCCCAACGCCTTGAGTTGGGCTTCTAATTCGGCTATCTTGGCGGATGTTTCGGCACTTTGGGTCTCTGCCTCTTCTAAGACGGCTAATTGTGCCTCTGTCGCTTGAATTTGCACCTCAATTTGGCGCAGGCGTTCCCGATTTTGTTCGGCAGTGCGTTCATTGGCTTCAAATTCGGTGAGGACAGCTTGCTTAACCAATTCCGACTGTTGCAAAATGGCTTGTGCATAATCATTGGCGGCGACTTCGGCAGTTTCCATTGAGGCGGTCAATGCGCGGATGCTTTCATCGTATTGATAGATTTTATCCGAGCCTTCATTGATGGTGTTGGCGAGGGTTTCTTCTGCTTGGTCGAATACCTTCAGAAATGTCCCTGTGATGGGGTCTTGGTTTTCGTATTGCTCATAAGCCCGTTTGTTTTGGTCGAGCAATTTTTGGTCAGCATCGCGCCGACGTTCTAAGGCGCGGATTTGTTCTTGAATTTCTGCTGTTGTGCCACCTGCGGCGACAATATCAGAGGCGCGTTGATTGGCATCTAAACGGGCTTGCAATTTTTCGGCATTTTCGGCGGTGGATGCAGACAGGAGCGCCAGCCCAATGCCAATACCCGCCAAACCAGCCGTCAATGGATTCACCAGCGATAAAATATTCGAGAAGGCGGACGGGATAGTTTTAAGCCCTTCGTTCAGGTCTAAGATACCATCCGCCAACCCGATGATATTGCCAACATCAATATCCCCCGACATGATAGACAGCGCGTTAATGCCCGTCTCTAGCTTATCCAACCCCACACCTGCACCATCCCACGCATTCGCCCCGCGTTTGGGTGCATCATAACTTTGCTTGCGGACATTATTTTCAAACGCGATGGCATCGGCTTGTTCTTGATTCAGTTGGCGCTGTTTGCGGGCAGATTCTTCTTGTAATGCGATAAAATCGTCGAGGTCATCCCCCAACGACTGATAGGCTTTTTTGGCTTTATTGAGTGAGGCGGTATCGGTCTCAAAGACCAGCTTGGATGTGATTTGATTATCTGGCATTATCCACCCCGTGCTTTCAGGCGTTCTTCATGGCGGACGTAGCGCACAATTTCGCCATAATGCAAAATTTCATCATAGGCATCGAGGTCAACATCGGCGAATTCATCGGGATGTTTGGGGAAGCCCTGAAAATCGCGGGTTGCCCAATCTCGATACGACAGGTCTATGAGGATGGGGTGATATTGTATTTTGTCTTTGGGCAAGGTCAATTGTGCGCTGTCCTGTGCATATTCGCTTCTGACGATGGCTCTGGCGCGGTCTAATAGTTCTAAGCTGTAGGCTCGCCACCAGAGCGAATGACGTTTGGGTCGGTTGGCTCACCTGCTTGCAAAATATCGGGTGCAGGTGTGGCGGGTTTACGCCGTGTGGCTTGATACGCTTGCCACCACGCCGTATCCGCTTCGGTTGAGATGGAGTTGAGGTAACATGCCCATTTGGTCGCGGTGGGCGCATGTTTGACATGTTCCCAATATTCCGCCACCGCCAAGGCTTCGATGTGGGTCTCATCGGCACAACGCACATCCACTGTCGCGCCCACCATCAGGCAAAAGGCGTGTTGGTCAATCGTCCAGCCATCGCCCACAGGCTTGCCGAGTATGGTCTCCATATCCGACACGATGATGTTGGTCTGTACGGTGCGGAAGGGTCGCATGGTGAAGATGAGCGCCCCACCCAACGCGATAAAGTCTTGTGTGGTCTTAGACGGGTTCATCTTCATCTCCAAAATCATCATCTTCTGGTGCGAGCATGGCGCGTAATTCGGCGATGACGGCTTCTGTATCTCCAGCAGGGTGCATATCCATCACCGCGTAATGCGTTTCATCTAAACGGATGGTGATGGGGTAGGGCTTATCGGGGAGCAGATGCCCTGTGAGTGTGCGTTGGGGCGGGTTGCCCCCGATGATGCCAATGCGTTCATCCATATATCACCTCCTACTAAGCAGGGACGAATCCCGTCTGATACAACCCGACATGAAAATCACCATCTGCGCCTGCGGGGAAGGTCAACACACCTGTGGTGGTATTCAGGGCGGTGGCGGCGAAGGTCGTCCCATTTTTGGTGAAGCTGTTATTGGTCGCGCCCGATGCCGTGTCGTATATCGGGCGATACCCTAGCGCATAACTGGTATTGGCGGCGCTGGCTTTGTGGCTGGTGAATGCCAACGGACGGCGTGAACGGATGGTGACGCGCATATCGGAGGCGGATTTGACATACAACCCACTGGATTCGCTGAAATTGCGCCCGTCAATATGTTTGGTGGAGAGGCTTGGGCTGAGGGTGAATGCCAACGGATTGGGATTCACGCCTGTGTCTTGGCTGATGCTTCTGCCTGACGGTTGATAAATTTGGGCGTTGCCATACACATCGGTGAGCCAATAATCCATGCCATCCCGACTATCTGTGAAGCGTGTGCCGAACATCACAAAAAAGCGCGGAAATTCGTCCTGATTGGCATTGCTGGCAGTTTGTGCCAAGCCATCAATCGTGGTCACATCCACAGCCACCTGTTTGATGAGCGCCAAGAAGGTCTCATCATATTCAGATAGGGTGAAGGTGGCATCGCCAATATCATCTGTGCCGACCAATGTTTTCGAGATGACCCGTTGCCCGCCTTTGTTGGATACAACACCGATGGCGCGGTCTTCTGGGGTGAAATTGACCAATGAACGGATGAGATACGGTTGCATGGTCGTCCCGTTGGGGATGGTTTCGGGGTCTGTGACCAACCCGACAGGATACCCATTGCTATCCCGTTTGGCAATCAGCATATAATATGCCCCGACAGGAATCCCTCTGGAGGGTGTGAGTGACATTCATGAAGCCTTTCTGCTGGTGCGCGTTACCACCTTTCGGCTGGTGAATTCGCGCAAGGTCTTATCATAACGGGTGTTAAATTCGTCTTGTGCCACCCCAAACCAATAATCCACCGTGTTCTGGACGGGTTGCCAGCCTGTATTGCGGTGAAAACGTTGCATCGGCTCGATGGCTTGACGTGCGGAACGAAAATTGATTGACCCCACCACATACGGCAGGTATGAGACGGGATTATTGATGACCAGTTGATACCGCCCGTTCACCGATTTGCCGATAATCCGCCAGCCGTTTTGTAATTTGCCTGTGCGTTTGGTGGGGATACCGCGACCAAAGCCATTGGTGGCGAAAAATGCCCGCCGTTGGCGTTCACTCGTCCACTCAATCGGGTATTTGACGGCTGGCGGGGTGTAACGGAGTTCATCTATCGCGTGAGGCGCAACGATAGCCGTCACTTCACCGCCGATTTCTGCCACGATTTGGTTATAATCGCGCAAAAATACCTGAATGTGTTCAATCGGTTGGGTGGAGATGGTCAATTTGGCGGTTATCATACGTCTGGGACGGTTTTTATGAGCCTGTGGTCAAATTCGAGTGTGTACAGTGACCCCACCACCGATGTTTCGCCTTGCACCCCACCATCAAAGCGTTCAATGCGCGTGATGCGGGCGCTATTGGGGACGAAAAACGGCTGAATATCGGGATAAGTCTCGCTGGTGAGGTCACGATGACGCTCAAAATAACTGGCAACTGCCATCATATCGGCTAAAATTTCGGCTTCCCGTTGCCCATCATACCCACTCATCGCCCCACCACGAATGAGGAGCATGTCGAGGATGAAGGTGCATCGGCTTTCATGTGCGTGGATGCGTGAGAGGGTGATGCTACGGGCTAAGGTGAGCCAGTATGGGTAATTATTCGCGCCTGCACGCGGACTATACACGCTGGCAGAGGTTGGGATGATGACCGCCTGTATGCTGTGTAGACGCTTGATATACCCGTCTAAATCGGCTGTGCTGATGTTAAACGCCATAACTCTCCCGAATGGTGAAATGTGCTAATAAATCGTCAATTTCTTGGGGTAATTCCATTGTTTCGGTGGCATTGATGCCATCAAAGCGCACCCGTTCATACCTGCCCCGATTGGCATAATTGAAGGCGGTGATGAGCGCACATGCCCGCACAATTTCTTCTTGTGGATTGAAGGTGAAAATGGGTGTGTTGGCGGTGTGTGCGGTAGCGGTCGTGCCGTTATATCCGCGTATCACCCGTAAATTATTCCCATCTATGCTGATAATGGTCATATATTCAGTCGCTATGCGGATGAGTTGACCCACATCAAAACGCGGGGCAATTCCCCACCCGTTGACCTCATCGGCATCGGTCACGGGGATGGTCGTCATATCTGCCGATACATCCGCTTGAACGGTATCGCCAGAGGGTATCCAGCCGATATGGTCGTATCGCGCCCGATGACACCACACCCCGTCTATAACAATCGCATTCATCCAATCATCGGCGTATTGTGTCCATGTGCTATCGGTTTTGCCTTGCAAGTAATGGGTAGATTGCACCCCACGCGGGTAATAATGCCAATCGGTGTTATGGGTTAGGCTCGCGCCTGTACCATCGGTGAGGCTTATCACCTCCGCGATGGATGCGCCCAGATAAATCGTGCGCGTGGTGGGGTCGAGATGGTCGCCCCGACAATCGAAATAACGGACTTGGCGCATGGGTGCGAATGTGTTGTGTGTGATGCTATCAATGCGGGCGGTTGCCCTGCGGGCATAATCCAGCAGGATAGCGCGATGTTGGGCGATATTTGTGCCTTGTGCGCTGGCGAGCAGGTGCGCTTCGAGGACGGATAAGCTGGCGTAGGTGTGCATTATTCCTCAAGCGTGACCATCACGGTCGCATCGGCACCCCCAGAACGGATGAGGGCGAAATTGCGGATATTATCCGCGCCTTCCAGCATCCATTCAGACCCCGCCACCAATAGATGACCCACCGCGCTGGTGGGCATCACCCCGTCATACCGATAACGCACAGGATTAGCCTCTACCGTGATGCGGATACGGTTGGCGCGTTCCACATCATCCAACGAAAAGCCTGTGAAGGCTTCTAACAGAATGGCGGTGGTCGAAATAGTTTGGCTAACAAGTTGAAAAGCGATGGTGGTCTGAATCCGTCCCATATCACCTCACTTGACGATATACAGAAATGCTATGCTTGCCACGCCCGCGCCCGCATTGGCATTTTGTCCTGTGAAGGTGGCGGTGATGGTGGTGGGTTCACCGAGTGGGGCGGTGAATAAGCGGGCGGGTTGCATCCCTGTGACGATTTGACCGGGTGTGGCGACATTCAGGTTATCGGCGTAATGATTATTCGCGCCCAAAATGCCGATGTCGAGCAGATTCGTCCCGCTATCGCTGAAGGCAACGGATACATTGACCATAATCCCCACTACAATCGTATTGGTGGGCAGGGTGAATAAGGCTTTGGGTGCTGTGTTGGTGTGCGCGACTGTCCCAAATTTGACCGCAACCGCCCCGCCAAACGTGGGTGGAGCGAATCCGTCTTCATCGGTGACATAATAAACGGGTGCTGTGAAAAAATTCATGAATGCACCGCCTTAACCGACATACTTTTGGGGCGCGACCAATGCCACGCTGAAGGGAATCGAGATACTCGTCCCACTGGCAGTAGCCGTCACGCGCACATAACGGGCGAGATGTTCCAGATTGAGTGATAAGGTTTGAAATGATGCGCCTGCATCGGTGACAATGGCAAAACTGGCATTTTCGCCTGTGGCGGGGTTGAATAAGGCAACGGCGGGGACGGCTGTCCCAGAACCCGATGGCAACACACTTTCTTGCAAGGTGATGGTGAGGGTATCACCAGCCGATGCCGCCCCACTATTGAGAATAATCAGGGCATTGCCTTCGTACAGGCTCAAATCTATCCAAGCCGATGTGATAGGTGTGGTGTTGATGACGGTCTGCGAGGTGATGAGGTTCACCGCCCCAAGGCTACCGCCGATAAGTGGCATAATCATGATAGTTCCCTTTCTAAATTCAGATGGACGGGGATTAGACGCGGACACCAGTGAGGATTTGGAAGGCTTGCGGATGCGAGACACACACATCTGCCATCATAATGGCTTGAATCAACACTTGGCGTTCTTGACGGCGCACGCTGTAATCCACCACAAATTCGATGTCTTGCCCAATGCCCATATACAAATAGTCCCACGCACCAAAATAAATTTCGGTGGTGTCGTTGGATGTGCCGAGTTGGGTGTTCACAGGGATTTGGGTGGTTTTGTGGACAGGATGCCCTTGTGTATAACGGGTATCGGCGGTCAATTGCCCTATGGTGTCGGTGGTGTTCCGCAAAAAGCGGTCTACACGGGGCGCACAAACGATGCCCCATTTGCCACCACTAGGGACATTGGCATCTTCAATCCGCCCCCATGCGTCCACAAAATCTTTGATGGTCGGCACTTTGCCGTTGCCTGTCCCCATTTCTTTTTTCTCAACCGCAGGGATGTTCAGAATGCCGTTGAATTCCCGACCAGTCGAGCCTTGTGGCTTGCCACCCGTCCCACGCAGGGCGGATAAATCTACCAACAGGCTGATAGACTTTTGCAAATCTTCGGTGATGGCTTTTTCCAAGTCTATGCTGGAATTTTTGAGCAAGCGATTGGCGACAAAAGCTGTGCCGATGGCTTCGCGCAGATTGAGTGACACCAGCCCCCATTGCAGGGTGGTATCTTCATTCACTTGACCTTCACCCGCCCAATACGCTGTACCGCCATTGAGTTGTTTGCGATAGGTCAGGGTTTCGATACCCGGCATCGGCACGATGGTCGCGCCCGCTTGTTGGATGACCGCTTGAGCATAGAAAAATTCGAGCAATTCTGTCGAGACTTCGCGGTCTGCCAGCCATCCGCCGTTCACACCTTCGTTATAACCCAATGCTTTCAGGGCGCGGGTGTTGTTGGATGCCATGTGAACGACACCTTCTGCCAAGACCGTTTTCGCCGCTTTTTTGGCGATGTAATTGCCAAACCCGCGTGATTTTGTCCCGCGTTCTTTGTTGGGGCGGGTGGTGTGGGGCAAGGTGTTATTCACCGCTTTGGTGGATTGTTTTAGCAGTTGCGCCACACTCTTCACCGCGTTCATTTGGGCGGATAAATCGGCTTCGCTGGGTGCTTCTTCGGGTGTGCCTGCCAGCGAATCGAGCGCGGATTGCAACATGACGATGAGTTCATCATCGCTAGGCGCGACACCCTCCACTGTCAGGGCTTCGCGGAAGGTATTGAGTAACGCCATATCTTTGGATGCAGACAATTCGTCTTCGTCCATGTCATCCATTTTGGTGGCGGTATCTAATAACGACTGAATTCTGGCGATGATGTCTTCATTGGGTGTTTCGGGGGGCAATCCGAGCATGGTTGCCACTTGTGCGATTAAATCTGTTTCCATGAGTTGTGTTTCCTCTGATGATGCGGATTCGGTGATGTGGGCTATATCGGCAGAAGCCTTGCGCTCCTCTTGCGCCGTCTTAATAGCGTGGGCTGTCCCCGCCAATGTGACGGGACCGAGGGCGGGTTCTGCTGGGTTTTGGGTCAGTGAACACCCCGCCAAATACCATAGCCCCAAGTGGCTATCTTGTGGGTTGTAGCCGTCATTCACAAAATGCCAAATGCTATCGCTACTGTAGTACAAAACGCCTGCATTCAGTTCGGCGACGATGTGGTCAAAGTGGGGGGATGTGGGGTCGAGTTCATGTTCCAACCAAACACCATGCGGATATAACTGGCTGTTGGTGCGTTTGCCCACAATCCCATACGCGCCGTCATGCTCATAAAAGAGTGGCGCGTTGGTGTAATAATCCAGCGCGAGTTGGGTGGTAGCATCGAAATACGTGCCGACCAAATCCAGATTGTCGGAATCGGTGAAGAGCATCGCCCAACCCATGACAAAGGTGCGCCCGTCCGCCGATTTTATGCCCAATTCCCTGAGCATGTCCTCGCGCTTGACCGCGCCCCATGCGGCGAGTTCGGCTTTCAGTTCATCGCCTGCACCGGATCGAATGCCGTCTATGCGGGCGGCGG
>CALDGT010001279.1 GCA_937942935.1 uncultured Chloroflexota bacterium
AATATTCTTGTAGGGTGGCACTAGCGATAGCGTATGTGCCACCGCAAAAAATGTGTCTGCTATGGTGGGACATACGGGCTTGCGCCCTAGTACCCACCCTACGAATTGCCTGATTTGTTCCTGAAAAACAATATTCTTGTAGGGTGGCACTAGCGATAGCGTATGTGCCACCGCAAAAAATGTGCCACCGCAGAAAACGCACCACCATGCCTTTTTAACACGATTCCCTTTCTACAATGCTGGTGCTTAGGATGGTGATGCCACACATCTTTAAGCCCTCGATTTGCCCAATCAATTGACGGGTGGCGCGGATGCCCAATTGCTCCACATCCACGCCCACGGTTGTTAAATTGGCTTGTGCCGCCTCGATGCCATCGCCAAACCCGACCACGCACATCCCATCGGCACGCCCCGCCTCGATTAACACATCGCGGGCGGTGATAGCCAATAAAAAGTCTGCGCCCGCCACCGCATCAAACGCGATATTATCTGCTAAAAATGTCCGCATAGATTGACGGGCGATGCTCGGCTCAAAATCACCGCGCAAAAATAGGCGTTCATCTATGGGGATATTATGGCGCATCAATTGACGGCGGAAGGCGTTGGTGCGTTCTATGCCGTCATTTTGGTTCATATCACCCTGAATAAAGGCGATTCTGTGCTTGCCCCGCGCCACCAAATAATCCACTAAGGCACAAATCCCGCCCGTGTTATCGGGGATGACGGCGGGGATGGGGGTATAACGCACGCGATGACTGACCAACGACAACGGCTTGCCAGAGGCATACAGTTGGCGCAATTCGGCATCGGGCAACACATTGGCGATGACCAAAATCCCCGCGACTGCCTCGTGATTGAGGGTGCTATTGGGGTGGGTATGGCTTTCGATATGCACCGCATACCCGCGCTGGTCGGCAACGGCGCGGATTCCGGCAATCACTTGGCGCTGAAAGATATTGGTCGCATCATTGGTAATCACACCGATGGTCTTGTTCATTTATATCACCCCCAATTCACGGTCTAAGGCGTGGGCGATTGCCCCTGTCAGGCTGAGTGATGAATCGGTCTCTAGCTGAAATCCGACAGCATCCACCAAATCGGGCGGGAGCATTTTGGCGGTGCGGTCTGTGGCGAGCGCCATCAATTCTTCGCCCATCTCCACAATTTCGCCCGCCAAGACAATCCTATCGGGGCGCAAGATGCCAGTAATCCACGCAAAAATATGCGCCAAATGCCCCGCGAGTTCATCGTAAATGGCATTGCACAACCAATCGTTTTGCAGGTAGCCATAACGGATGTCGAGATAATCAAATTTTTGGGGCAGGGGATTATCTGGCGCGAGTGGTCGCAATTCTGCGATGCGCCGTTCTACAAAATCCCACCCCAAAAAGGCGGCGAGTTGGTCGGTGGCGGGTGGGACGCGCAACAAGCCCAAATCGCCACTATGCCGATACACTTTCCCGCCCAACGAGATGCCAATCTCCACACTGCCATTCACCAAGACCATCACCACATTATCCCCGCCATCCATCCCTTTGAATGTGCGGAGGGCGCGGGTGGCGAGTTCGGTATTATTCGCCACGCACACAGGCAGGTCATACAGGGTGCTGAGGAAATTTTCGAGATGTAAATCGTGCCAACCGAGCGACGGCGCCGATTTCACCACGCCCAAATCGCTATAGACAATGCCCGGTGTGCCAACACTGATGCACAGCAGGGGGTAATCGGATTGGGCAATCAAGCCATTTATCACTTGTGTGAGGACATCCAACGGCGATGCGCCCACCGAATCTTCGATATAGGCGCGGTGACGGGCGATAACATCGCCATTGAGGTTAGCGAGGATGCCCTGCACCCGTGTGCTTTCGATGCTCACGCAAATAATTTGGCGCGATTCTGGCTTAAACTGAAGCAGAATCGGGCGCTTTCCGCCACTCTCGGTACTTTCGCCATGACCAATTTCTTCTAAAAAGCCATCGTCTATCAATTCCGCGACAATATCGGAAATAGTCGGTTTCGCCAAGCCGGTATATTGGGCGATGGCGGCGCGGTTGGTGGCTTTTTCGGTGAATACCGAGCGTAAAACGAGCCTTCGGTTGTGCGATTTTAATCCCTCGCGGGTCGCTTTTTGTGTCATAATCTGACCCTAATTCATCCTATGTGTGCTACGAAATGA
>CALDGT010001280.1 GCA_937942935.1 uncultured Chloroflexota bacterium
GGATTTTCAAATCCTCTCCAATGCAAAATAAAAACTACCTACTGATGTAGGTCGTTTTTATTTATATAAAATCGGTTGCCATACGACACAAATAAGGGTAAACTCCTGTCATATCATTCATGCAACAGAATAGGTTTAATGTGCCATGAGCGACAACCAACAAGCATTAGAACAAGCCTATAACCTTATTGAAGGTCAAAAACTAGGTGAAGCGCGACAATTACTCGATAAAATCTTGGTGACAGATAAAAATTCTGCCGATGCGTGGTGGCTGTATGCCCATGCAGTAGAAGACCCTAAGCAAGCTGTAAGTGCGCTTGAGAATGTAACTCGCCTAGACCCAAATAATGCAGAAGCGAAATCATTACTTCAATCTGCTCGGCAACAAGCAGGCATAACAGCGCCTAGCGATGACGATTTTGAAATAGATTTTGATGATGAATCGCTATCTCCAGAAGAGGATGAACCAGATACCCGCAGACGGTCATTTATCATTTTTGGTGTAATTTTGGCTTTAGTAGCTTTTGGCGTGGTTATTTTACTATTCTCCCCAAGACAACAACCTTCAACACCTGCCACTGAAAGTACAGGGGCTTTTGTTTCTCAAAATGTGGATATGTCGGTATTAACCCAAACACCACAATCGGTTGCACAACAATCAACACCGATTAGCTTACAACCTGCCGAAGGTATTGATTTAACAGCGACTGCATTATCTGAACAAAATACAATGCTTACCCCAGATACCAATCCAACGAACACGCCACAAACAAATGTTGTGTTTGAAACCGCAACACCATCTGCAATGACGGTGATTACACCAGACGATACCTTGCAACCATCTGTAGACAACTTCTTGGCATCTTTAGTTACCCAATACCCAACTAATGGGACAACCGAGACAATAGACACAATCATGGGCGCGACCTTGTTAGTGACAATGTGTACATCCCGTGGAGATACACATAATCAACTCGTCCCCAACGCGATGACAGGATTAAGCCAATCTATTGACTTGCTCCCAACCGATTATGCTGGGGTAGGGGTACGCTTTTTAGAGTGTGACGCCAATGAGACCATCAATGTAATGATTATGACTCGCCAATCGGCATTAGAGTATAAAAATGCTGATTTAAGTGAGCAAGATTTTAGACGGTCATGGCGTGTTATTGATGCTTAATCTATGATGATTTTGAAGTCGGCAATCGGATAATAAATTTTGTTCCCTTGCCGACTTCACTTTGTACCTGTATATCTCCCCGATGTTTTTGAATAATTCCATAGCTGATGAATAACCCCAATCCATTACCTTCTTCTTTTGTTGAGACAAATGGCTCAAATATACTGCCAATAATTTGAGGGTCGATACCACTGCCTGTATCTTGTACCTCAACTATAACAAGTGATTTATTGTGAGAAGTCCTGATGCTTAATTTGCCACCCTTTGAAGACATTGCATCTCTGGCATTAATGATGAGATTTTGAAAGACCTGTTCCAATTGAAACCGGTTGCCAAGTATAGATGGTAGAGGAGACAAGTTAGTCTCTATTTGAATATTATCTAAAATGCGTTTATTGAATGTGCATAATTGCTCTACAATTTGGTTGAGGTCTATTGGCACAAAGTTCACATTTTCAACTTGCTTATTCCCCATAAATGCTCGTAAGCTATCCACGATATAAGTGATACGCTCAATGCTATCGAATGCCATTGTCACCATCCCCATATCACCCGCATAATCCCCACTTTCAATATCTTCTTTGGTGTTATCTAGGCAAATACGAATTGGCATAAGCGGATTTTTGATTTCGTGCGCTATTTCGCCCGCAAGTCGCCCAATTGACGCCAGCTTTTCTGAGCGAATGAGTAATTTTTGTGCCGATTCTAATTCGGTAGTGCGTTGGGCAACCATATCCTCTAGGTGCGTCGCATAACGTTGTTGGATTTGGTATAGTTCGGCTTTACGAAATGCTAACGCGATTTGTTTGCTCAATCCATTAAAAAGTCGAAATTGATTTTCAGTATAAGGCTCATCTGAACCAAGAACTAACATACCTAAGACATCATGACTACTTCTTAAAATAGCCGTAGCCGCAAAGTGATGATTTAGCATCTCATCCATGTTATCCCATTGAATCACATCTTTCTCGTGATCGCGGTGTTTTTGCAGATATTCTGCAAAAGGAAATGGTTTTATGGGTTCAAAATTAGCATAATGGCGAAATTTAGATAAATCACGGTCTGGATTTAACTGAAAAATCTGAAATGACCGATTCGGGATGAGGTCGCTAATGAGATGTGATACAAACACAACCAAATCGCTATTGTCGGGGTATAAATTAAGCTCCTCACTGACTCTTAGCAGTGATTCTAATTCTTGTGTACGTGCATATAGCTCTGATTCTAATTGATATGCACGCAATTTTGATTTTACTCGTGCTAATAGCTCTTGGGGATGAAACGGTTTCTTTAGGTAATCATCTGCACCTAAATCTAACCCCTCGATAACTTTATTAGAGTCGCTGATGGCTGTGATAATAATGGCAGGAATGCGTGCCAATCGCGGGTCGTCTCTCATTTTTCTTAAGACATCGAACCCAGTTATACCGGGCATATTGATATCGAGTAGAACCAAGTCCGGTACGAGTTTTTTGACAGCCTCAAATGTACTGATGCCATCAAATGTTTTGTGAACACGGTAGCCCTCGTACTCAAAGACTCGTTCTAACATGACTGCCGTTGATAATTGGTCATCAGCAACTAACACCAGAGGGGGAACTTCTGTTTGTCTTAACATATTGACATAATCGCTTTCTAAATAGGCTTTGTCTCTATGGGGGTTCTCTTTTTTAATGGTAAAATATGAATCTCATTTAATTATAGTGTGAAAGCGCCTATGAAAGAACAGTCTCCTACAAAAAGTTATTTACGTTCATTAGCTATTGGCAGTCTGATTGGGGTGGGGTTAGCTATTATTTTTAGTGCTGGTTTTATTTTGCGTGACTTAATAGATATACCATCTATTTTCCCTGCAAGCCAGCAAGATATCTCATCGGCAGAAAACTACCCGTTACTCGATGAGGTTCAACGATTGCTTAATGACCATTATTTACGAGAACAACCAGATTATCAGACACGTCAATATGCGGCAATACGCGGTATGTTAACAGCGTTGGGCGATAGAAATACATTTTTTATTGACCCGCCAGTCGCCCAGAGCGAAACACAAGTATTAGCGGGGACATATGGTGGGGTAGGGGTGTTACTTAGGCGAAATGAGGCAGGCGATTTTGTGATATACCCCTTTCCAGATAGCTCGGCGATGACTGTTGGGATTTTAGATGGTGATATTCTGAAATCTGTTAATGGGCGTGAAATTATATTATCTGATTCTCCCGATACAGTAGACCAATTATTGCGCGGTGAAGTGAAAGATAACAATGGTGTTGATATGGT
>CALDGT010001281.1 GCA_937942935.1 uncultured Chloroflexota bacterium
CTTTTTCTGCGCCAAGTCCGGGTATGGTATTGGCAATCATCAGCCCTTCTTTTACAGGAATCCCTAACCGTTGTGCTACTTTTTCGTCAAATGCGTCAGATTGAATACCAATCAAAATACGTTTTGTGATGCGTGTATCCTCGCCCGTAGTCAGCGCGGCGTATAGGGTGTTAAATCCATCTTCCCAACCTTGTTGAAAATCCGATTCGTTGGCATGTGCGGGGATATTATCATGCGTCACAGTAACTTTTGTGACACCACCCACTGCTTCTAATTGATAGGTTACATTCGATTTAGCATCATCCCCAGCATCACGCCATGTAAATGCAACCCGTTCATTTTCGACCAGTTCAGTAAATTCTCCAGTGATATGCCAGTTATTTTGCCATGAGTGTAAGATGTGTCCACCAACTTGAGGGCGGGTATAGACTCTATCACCAAACCAGTAAGCGAGTCCATCTTCATCGGTGAGCATATAATACATTGTCTTGGGACTAACTGGAAATGTGCGTGTCACTGTTATAGTCATAAATACCTCTCCTCTATAAATTTATAATTATGCAGAAATATAGTTTAATCGTTTTTTTGCATAATATAACTATAGAACAAGTATACGACATCTTTTAGAAAAAAGTCAATAACAGCGAACATTTTTATCATGTAACGGGGTTAATTAAAGGAATCAATAATCATCGTTCATGATGACTCACTAAAAGCAATGAAACCATGAACGATGATATCTAGGAGGATACTATTTTGTCACTTTTGCCAATGTTTCTTTAATTTGATTGATGTGTTGGCGGTTATGCCCACCTGTGATGTCGCCCATTTGGAAATTTGCCCACCATAAAATATACGGGCGGTCAAATTTTTCATCCTCAAATGCACGGATGATAGCGACATTTTCAGCATAGGCACGTTTGAGTTCATTCAACAACCCTGCCGTGCCGCCATACGATTTGACCACTGCATTCACACGGGCGCTGGCATTGCCACTATAGGTATGAATTTCGGGCGCTTGAACATACCCACCCAAAAATTCTTGGGTATTGCGCTCTGTGAGGACAAGGTGCGCCAAAACCTGATTCACACTCCATTCGCCCTCGGCTGGGGGTGTGTTGGTGGTTTCATCCGATAACCCCGCGACCAAACTGCTCAATTCTTGGTGTAAGTTGGCAAAATCACCTTCTACACGATTGGCTAATTCAGAAAAACGCTTTACCGATGGGGGTAATGGATACCCCGAAAGGGTCAATGTGGCGGTGTGTTTTTCTGCACCACGATAAAAAACAACTTCGGCAGAATCACCGGGTTTTAGCCCAGCAAGATTACCTATCAATGGGGCGTTATTCCCGACAGGTTTGCCATTGGCTTCAACAACCAAATCTCCTGCTTGTAAACCTGCTTTCTCTGCGCCTAAATTAGGGATGGTATTGGCAACCAATAACCCCTCGTTGACTGGCAATCCCAATCGTTGGGCGGCTTTTTCATCCATGTTATCGGGATAAATACCGATTAAAATACGCCCTGTGATGCGAGCATCTTCCCCTGTGGTGAGTGCGGCATAGAGGGTATTGAATCCATCTTCCCAACGTTGTTGATAATCGGCGAGATTCACATCCGATGGCAACCCTTCTTGGGTTAAAGTGACTTGTGTGCCACCATCCACCGCCACCAGCCGATAACTTAATACCGAACCTGTATCTTTGCCCGCATCGCGCCATGTCAACGAGATAAATTCATTTTCTTTCAATTCGGTGAATACGCCCGCAACATAGCGCCCAGTCGCCCATGTATGAAGGACATGACCACCAACTTGTGGGCGGGTATACACTCTATCAGCAAACCAATAAGCCAATGCGTCTTCGTTGGTGAGCATATAATACATGGTTTGTGGACTCACAGGAAATGTGCGTGTTACTGTAACAGACATAATCAACTTTCTCCTCAATCAATTTTAATTATGCGTATATGCGTTTAATCAATTTTGTGCATAATTGACTTATAGAACAAGCATATTGCAATTTTTGAGGAAAAGTCAATAACGGCAAATATTTTGATGATGCAAGAAGGTTCAGTAGGGGTAATAATAGGGACGTGGTTAATCACGTCCCATAAATGAGGCTTATCAGTCGCCCGTTGTCGTGGCGGGGTCAATAGTTGGGGTGGCAGTGAGCGCCAAAATACGCCCTAATTCTTCCATATCGGTATATTGGTCAGAGACCAGCACCGACCCCAACCCACGCACCACAGTCACCCATGTGCGTCCGGGTTTGAGCATAATCGGCACAGGAGAACCACCATAAATTAATTGAATGGCGCTTCCATCGTTTTCATCTTGTCTGCGCCAAAATCCGGTATAGAACTGTCCATCACGGAATACAAATGCCCTACCCTGCGCGGGGTCGGTGCTATCTGGCGCGAGTCCAAAATTAATTTCCAGCGATTCATAATTCGCATCTGGCGGGAATAAATCGGGGCGACGACGGTGTTCAACTTCTAAGTAAACCAAATTATCTGCCCAAATTTGTTCGCCATCCCCTTTATCAAAATGAGGATAACCATCGTTAAAGCGCACATAGCGCCCTGTTTCGGGGTCATATTGCCAACGAGCATCAGCTTGTCCCCACCAATCATAAAAAATATCTACCGCAGGTGTGCCATTAGCATCTGGAACTTCACTGAAAGCAAATCCACGCGCCCGTAGCGGAATATTCACTTCGCGCCGTGTGGCAAGGTCGTATAGGGTTTGGGTATTCAAAAATAGCGTATGTTCAAAATCTACATCCAAACTCTCATCCCGACAAAATCCTGCATTGTCGCAGTTATCGCCCTTGAGAGGAGAAAATGTGCGGAACACAAAATCAGATGTGAGGATAAGGTTTTGAATCGGCTCGCT
Source organism: uncultured Chloroflexota bacterium (assembly GCA_937942935.1). Classification (GTDB taxonomy): domain Bacteria; phylum Chloroflexota; class Anaerolineae; order Aggregatilineales; family Phototrophicaceae. The sequence continues at coordinate 2,900 of CALDGT010001281.1, forward strand.
CGTCCCAGAATACGCCAACAACGCATTATACATGCGAATCAGATGA
>CALDGT010001282.1 GCA_937942935.1 uncultured Chloroflexota bacterium
CAAAATATCGGCTTGTGCGGTATTCGGTTGACCATTCAGGATTTCTGGCGAAAGATAATCGAGCGTGCCAACAACCCCATCGGCAGTGGTAAGGCGAGTACGGTCTGCCATATAAACCACGCCAAAATCAGAGAGGCGCGGTGATTTATCGGATGCAATCAATACATTTGCAGGTTTAATATCACGGTGAACAACCCCTTTTTCATGAACAACCATCAAAGCAGATGCCATATCACGCGCAAGGTTTAGGGTGCGCGGTATGGATAATTGATGTGTGGCTTGCAATTCATCCCACAGAGAACCACCATCTATATATTCCATCACCAAATAATAGCCTAACTCAACATCTTTAATCACATCCAATACACCGATGATATTGGGATGATTTAATGCGCGTAATACATCGGCTTCACGGATAAAACGGGCAACTACATCTGCATGTGTATTGATTAACTCTGGGCTGAGTTGCTTAATGGCAACCGTTGTCTGGGTTTCTGTGTCTATCCCACGAAAAACAACCCCCATACCACCCCTACCAATTACATCTGATAGGCGGTCAAACTCATACCGATTGCCAATCCGTTCTTTCATCACATACCCTTTATTGATTACTTTATGCAGATAGATTCATTATAGCCCGATTCTTTCAATGAGCCTCAAAACCTCATATTGCATTTCTGCCGAGCGCCTGCCCAAACTAGCGAGTTCGACACTTGGGTCTGCTCCACTTAGATGGCGTTGGGCTTGGGCAAGGCATATCACACCCCAGCGAATATTCCCCATAATTTCCCACCAATCCACCGCAGAACGGTCTATTGTCACCCCGCAATAACCTTCATAAGCGCGGATAAATCGCTCACGCGGGGCGAGTCCGCCCATGTGCAAATGGTCGTTCCCGAAGCGCCAATCGCGCATACAAATATAACCCAGTTCTTCACGCGGGTCGCCGATATGTCCAAATTCCCAATCTATCACCGCAGACACCCCATGCGGATTCACCAACACATTCCCTATCCGAAAATCACCATGCACAAAAGTAATACGGTCAACAGAGGGTGCGTGCTTGAGCGCCCAACGCAAGCAAAATTCAAATGCAGGTGATTTTATGCCGAGCGTATCTAATACCGCATATACCTCATCCACAACCGCACGAGTGGGAGACATATTTTGAGGTGGTCTGGGCAAAAAATCGAAATCATCCACACGCATTTTATGAATCAGCGCCAATTGTTCTGCCAATTGTTTGGGCAAAAGGGCGCGTGCTTGCTCAAGTTCTGGGGCTTTCATCACTTGCCGACCAACACTGATGCCATCTACAAAATCCATCAGAAAAAATGGCAATCCAAGCACATCGGGGTCATCACAAATAAAGCGCATTTTTGCCACCTTCACCCCATATTCATGCGCCCGCGCCATCAGGCGATATTCTTGTGACCGCGTGAGCGAGGCTTCATTCATTTGGGTGGGATAATCTTTGCGAAGCACCATTTTATTGGGGATACCCTGAATATGTGCGGTCAAAGACCAACTTTCGCGGGATGCCCCACCTGCGAGGGGTATCATATCGGTAATCATCACGGTACTATTGGTCTGGGCAAATAAATAGGCTTCTAATTTCGATTGGATTGGGTTGGTCATGTTAAATTCTCTTTGGGTAAATAATTTTTTGGCGGTAAAATTTGTTTGATAGGCAAATTATAGATGGATGTGATGATGCTACGCAACATTATCCTCATCACACGATTTCTTGATTTTATTAACCCAAAAGGATACCCTCAAAATGGAATTTACAATCCCCGCCCATGTTCAACAAATTA
>CALDGT010001283.1 GCA_937942935.1 uncultured Chloroflexota bacterium
AGGGAATATGGGGGAGGTCTATAAAGCCGTTGGGAATGGAAAAACAATTGCTGTCAAGATTATGCAAAACAATAGCAGTCAAGATGAAAAAAATATGCGTCAACGCTTTGAGCGCGAGGGCAAAATTATCCTCACCCACCCCAATATCGTTCAAACATTAGGGGCTGGTGAACAAGATGGCATTTTTTATATCCTCATGGAATATGTTGAAGGCATTAGCCTAAAAGATTTACTCATTGAACGTGAGCATTTGCCACTCGATACGATTATGCCATATCTTCGAGATTTAGCAGGAGCGATAGATTATGCCCATGCACAAGGATATGTGCATCGAGACATTAAACCATCGAATATTATGTTCAGGAGAGGTGGGACAAACCAACCACGCGGAATTATGTTGATGGATTTTGGCATCGCCAAATTCTTGGGGGATAGTGGCTCATTAACAGGGAGTGCCGCCGTTGGCACAATAGATTATATGGCGCCCGAACAAATTAAAGATTCGACAACAGTAGATTTTCGTGCCGATATTTATGCGCTTGGCATTGTTTTATATGAAACTCTCACAGGTGTTTTGCCATTTAAGGGGAATTTGGCACAAGTGCTATTTGCCCATGTGAATCAACCCGCGCCAGATATTCGCCAATTACGCCCAGATTTACCGATTACAGTTTCGGTGGCAATCAGTCGCACCCTCATGAAAAATCCTAATGACCGTTTTCAAAGTGCAACGGAATTTGTGCAAGCACTCACGATGTCATTATAATTAGGATAGCAATAAAATTAATTTCAATCAGTATCTTGGGAGGGATTCATGCGCTGGATAAGTCGGTTATTGGCGTGCCTATCTATGATGGTTCTCGTTATAACAATCACGAATGCACATTCTTCTGATTGTGCATTCGTGATTCAAGAAATTTTGGTCTCTGCGAATGATATCTGTGCAGAGACAGGGCGTAATCAGGTTTGTTACGGTAATATTGCCATCACCGCCGAAGGTCGTAATGATAATTTTCAATTTGCAGATGTCGGTGATATTGCCGATTTAGCTGATATACAATCGTTATCACTCTCCCCATACAATGAGGATACTGGTGAATGGGGTGTGGCAGTCATGCAAGTACAAGCCAATCTAGCAGATAATCCCAACAATCAAAATGTGACGATAGTTGCTTTTGGGGATGTATCGCTCACTAATGCCATTAGCGCACCAACCGAATTTTCTGCAACCTTATCATCCAATGGACGCACTCGTAGCACACCGACCACAACCGATGGCGATTTGAATGTCCTCACCGCAATCAGCAGTGGCACATCGCTTGAGGTGCTTGGGCGAAATGAGGGGGGCGATTGGTTGCTCATCCGTCTGCCCGAAGCGAGTATTAGTGGCGCTCAATTCGGTTGGATTTCGACCCAAGTCTTGAGCATCTCTGGGGATAAAATGGCGTTGAATGTATTCCCCAATGATGTACTTGCAAATGGCTCCCCCGCCCCCACGACCCCGATGAGTGCCTTTTACCTCAAAACAGGCATCGGTGAGACCAATTGCGTAGAAATGCCCCCCAATGGTGTCCTCATCCAAACACCACACGGCGCGGGGCGTGTGCAAATGACGGTAAACGGTGTGCAAATGAGTTTTGGGTCTACAGTATTTCTCAAGACAGATGAAAATTTGCTGGTTGTAGCCGTTGCCGAAGGTACAGCCACCATAACCGCTAATGGTGAAACACAATTCATCCCAGCAGGTGCAGAATCATCTATTGAGCTAAACGAAGATTTTACCCTGCCTATTGGCGTCCCAAGTGCGCCACAAGCCTATAAAGCAGATGATATGATGTATTTGCCCATCACAGAACGAGTCCAAGTTGTGCCACAAGCCGTTGAAATTATAGAACCCCTCGCGCCCGAAGCCATTCAACGTGCAATTGCCGATAGTTTTGCCCCCAACGGCGCAATAGACGGGTTATATTATTTTATATTGACCGATATGAGTAACAGTATAACCGCTACCTATACCACTGGATTTTGCCAGACAGCTATTACCGACCCACTCGGTTATATGGCTAGGATGGAATTTACGCCTACAGGCATTATTTCATATATTGGTTCAGATGTGGGTGTGGCGAATGGATTGGTACGCATCGGAGATGGTATTTGGGGCGACCCCGAAAGCGCCCACCTTGCACTGAGTTCATTAGGTGCATCTGGCACAGAAGGGTTTGCCAGCACCTTTTATGCTATTTCCGCAGGGGTAATTCAAGAAAAACGTACTGTGATGACGAATAATACTTTAGGTCAAAGCCAATGTGTTGGATTTAT
>CALDGT010001284.1 GCA_937942935.1 uncultured Chloroflexota bacterium
AACGGGTCTTGACATCGGAACTCATCATCCGCCAAAGCACACGGGGGGTATAAAAAACCATCATGAAATTTACAATGCGTTGGTATGGGGAAGATGACCCCGTAAAATTAGCTTATATCAAACAAGTGCCTGTGGTCACGGGCATTGTCTCTGCATTATATGATGTCGCCATCGGCGAAACGTGGTCACGCGAAAAAATAAAATCGCTCCAAGCACAAATCGAATCGCATGGGTTATCGTTGGATGTGATAGAAAGTATCCCCGTTCACGATGCTATCAAACTCGGCACACCAGACCGCGATAAATATATCGAAGCATACGCCCAAAGTATTCGCAATATGGGCGCGGTGGGCGTGCATACCCTCTGTTATAATTTTATGCCCGTGTTCGATTGGATGCGGACAGACCTCGCTATGCCGATGCCCGATGGCGCAACCACCCTCAGTTTTAACCAAGCCGATTTAAGTCGTTTTCGGTTGGATAGCGAGACAGTCAGCTTACCCGGTTGGGGCATGACCTACACCCCACGCCAATTATTAGACCTCATCGAACATTATCAATCGCTGGGCGCACAAACCCTATTCCAAAATTTGGTTTATTTTCTCAAGGGCATTTTGCCCGCCACAGAAGAAGCGGGGGTGCGCCTCGCGGTGCATCCAGATGACCCGCCGTGGTCAATTTTTGATATTCCGCGCATCATCAGCACTGCCGATGATTTGGAACGCTTATTTGAGGCAGTCCCCCACCCCAACAACGGATTAACCTTCTGTACGGGGTCATTTGGGGCGCGTGCCGATAACGATTTGGTGGCGATGATACAAAAATTGAGCCACAGAATCCACTTTTTGCATTTGCGGAATGTGCATCGGACAGGTGAGCGCGATTTTTATGAGACCGCGCATCCTAGCGGTGATGTGAATATGGCGCAACTTGTTCGCACATTGCTCGATTGTGGGGTGGATGTCCCACTACGCCCAGACCACGGGCGGATGATTTGGGGCGAGACAGGGCGTGCAGGCTATGGGTTATATGACCGCGCATTGGGGGTGATGTATTTAGCGGGACTCATTGAAGGAGGGAGCGCATCATGAGCAAATCACGCTTAGGGATATATAATACCCTCATCCGCACAGGTTTAGTGCCTGTATTTTATATGGATGATGCCACCGAAGCCGAAGAATTTATGCGGGCGTGCGCCGATGGTGGGGTGCGTGCCTTTGAATTTACAAATCGTGGGGAGGCGGCGCTCTCGGTCTTTATCCAATTACGCGCCACTTTCCCCGATGTATTGTTGGGGATTGGGAGCATTGTAGATGCGCCAACCGCCGCCTTGTATCTCGCACACGGGGCAGATTTTATCGTGGGACCCGCCTTTAATGCCGATGTCGCCACCCTATGCAATCAACGCAAACGGGCATATATTCCGGGTTGTGCGACCATCACCGAAATTCAGACCGCAGAGGCACACGGCGCGGAGATTATTAAATTATTCCCCGCCAATGTGTATGGGGCAGACTTTGTGAAGGCGCTCAAAGCCCCTATGCCATGGACGCGAATTATGCCGACAGGGGGTGTAGAACCGACAGAAGCCTCTATTAAGACATGGTTTTCTGCGGGGGTGAGTTGTGTTGGGATTGGCGCAAATTTGCGGAATGTACCCGATATTAGCGCCACCTGCAAACAGGTTTTGGCGTGGATCGCCCACTATCGCAAGGATGATGCTCATGAGTTATGATGTTCTGACGATGGGGGAAGCCCTGTTACGCCTCACCCCGCCCAATTATCAACGATTTGACCAAACCAAGTCGCTCGAAATGCACATCGGCGGGAGCGAATTAAATACCGCCGTTGGATTAGCCCGTTTAGGATTGAATGTGCGCTGGTTTTCGCGGTTAACCGATAACGGGATTGGTCGGCGGATTGCCCGCGAATTGGTCATGCAAGGCGTAGATGCCTCTGCGATTTGTTGGACACCCCAAGACAGAATCGGCATATATTATATGGAAGAGGGCAAATCGCCCCGCGCCAGCCAAGTCATTTATGATCGCGCAGGGAGCGCCATGAGCCATATTCAGCCAACTGATTTTGACCAAACCGCCCTGCTCACTCCCCTACCCCGTTTATGTCACTTGTCGGGGATTACCCTCGCCATCAGCCAAAGTAGCGCACAAACAGCGCGAGTGCTTTGGGAAGCCTGCCGAGCGCAAAATGTGATAATGAGTTTTGACCTCAATTATCGTGCCAAATTATGGACACCAGACCAAGCCCGCGCAGGGTGCGACTTTTGGATGCAATCGGCAGATATTATTTTCATCCCAGAACGCGATGCCATCACCATTTATGGCACAAGCGACCTGAGCGAATTACATGCCCGCTATCCCCAAGCCACACTCATCATGACCAAAGGCGCAAATGGCGCCAGCGCCATCACGCCAGAGGGTGAATTTTTTCATCAAGAGGTGTATCCCGTAGAGACGGTTTGTCGGATTGGTGGCGGAGACGCATTTTCGGCAGGATATTTGTATGGACACCTCAATCAAGCAAATATCAAAACATGCTTGCGTTATGGCTCGGCGGTGGCGGCGCTCAAATATACCCTCCCGGGCGACCTGCCCCTCATAGACCGCCAACAAGTGTTAGACCTTGTGTATAGCGCCACGCAATCTCTTCAGCGATGATTATATAGATTCCCGACATCAACTATGCAATTGGTGTCGGGAATCTGCACATATATTAGGGTATTTTAGGTTGATACGCCTATCCTCAATAACCACCTCGTCTAATTTCATCCGCCTGCCAAAAAACTCTGCTATGTTATCTCGCAAGATTTTATCTGAGGGGTCACTATACCATCTGAATATCATGTATAAACTGGTCTGAGTGACGGAAAAGGGCTATAATACATGTAAATGAGATTGTTATGTCCAACTTTTTGCGCCGTCGCAATGAGCAACATCTACAACATAGGAGGTGGACATGTTCACAGTATTAATCGTTGATGATAACCCAATCAATCTAAAGACCCTAATCCTGACCCTCCAAAATGATGGTTATCAGTTACATTCTGCACAAAGCGGAAAAGATGCCCTCGCATTAATCCCTCAAATTAACCCAGACATCATCCTGCTAGATGTTAGAATGCCAATCATGAGCGGTTTTGAGGTTTGCAAAAAACTCAAAGAATCAGAAGCTACCGCCAATATTCCCATTATTTTTCTTTCTGCACTTGATGAGGATGTCAATAAAGTACAAGGGCTTAGTATTGGCGGAAAT
>CALDGT010001285.1 GCA_937942935.1 uncultured Chloroflexota bacterium
GTTGAGTCATCCACCCTCTTTCCTCTTCTCTTGGAAAAATTCGGGATGACTCATGGTATGTCCCACCGATAAAAAATATTGTGGTGTGTATGTCCCACCGAAATGACGAAAAATCCGCGAAACCGCGTTCTACGATGATTTCTGTTCTTGCTTGAGGAAATAAAAGGCGGTGGCTAAGGTTGCCCCTGCAAATAAAATCCCGATGATGACACCAAAAATGACCCCTTGTATCATCACAATCTCAAAACTGAGCAAATACAGGGTCATAAAGACGATGCTGGCTATCATCCCCAATGCCCCAATAACACCGGGTGAAGCGAGTTGACGGCGAACTGCGAGATAAATTCCCAATAAGGTGAGTGCAAATAAAAAGAAGAAAACAATGCCCATCTGTGCGTCCTTTTATGAATCAATGCCATGCTTGAATTGTCTAAAAGCTAAGGCTACAATTCAATTCTACACAAAAGAGAGTAAAAATGTCTATCAAACAAACACTTTTGAATCAATTACAAACAAAACAAGCACAAGTTGCTATCATTGGGCTTGGCTATGTCGGATTGCCAATGGCAGTTGAATTTGCTTTATCTGGTTTGCGTGTGGTTGGGATTGACCTCGATATGAATAAGGTCAATCATATTAATCAGGGTGAAAGCTATATTCCTGATGTGTCTACAGAGATAGTACGCCAATTGGTACAAGATGGACGCTTGCGTGCGGCAACCGATTATAGCGTTTGCCAAGAGGTGGATGCGGTGATTATCTGTGTCCCAACACCCCTCAGCCAAACCAAAGACCCCGATTTATCTTATGTGTTATCTGCGATGAGCGCCCTTGCCCCCTATTTGCACCCCGCGATGCTCATCTCGCTCGAAAGCACCACTTATCCGGGTACAACCAATGAGGTTTTGCGCCCTATTATTGAAGAAAAAGGGTTTGTGGTGGGCGAAGATGTCTTTTTGGTTTTTTCGGCAGAGCGCATAGACCCCGCCAACAAAAAATACGGTTTCCGCAATACTCCAAAAGTCATTGGGGGCATTACATCCGCTTGTGGCGAAGTTGCATATGAATTATTCAGCATGGCGGTTGACCAAGTGGTGATTGTGTCGTCTCCAACCGTTGCCGAGATGTCGAAATTGCTCGAAAATACTTTTCGGGCGGTGAATATTGGCTTGGTCAACGAAATGGCGCTGATGTGTGACAAACTCGGCATCGATGTTTGGGAAGTGATTCGCGCCGCCTCGACCAAACCATTCGGATTCATGCCATTTTATCCGGGTCCGGGTTTAGGGGGGCATTGCATCCCATTAGACCCGCATTATTTGGCATGGAAAATGCGGACATTGCATTATAATTCCAAATTTATCCACACTGCCGATGAAATTAATTCTGCTATGCCT
>CALDGT010001286.1 GCA_937942935.1 uncultured Chloroflexota bacterium
TGGCAGATTGCCTCACCTTTCAGGCGACCTACCGCCGTTTGATGGCGCTCAAATCGGGTGAGACAGATAAACCACACGATGAGGGAGAAGAAGGATAGTATAAAAGATTTAAGCGTCTTTATAGGCATGTAACTTTGAGCAATCGCATTGAATCACAAACCTTCAACATAAAAAGGTGGCTTTCATGATTTATAAAATCATTGATAGAGTGATTATCAGTATCGTTTTGATACCTATTCTTATCCTTTCAAGTTGTCTTGGGTTTATAATGATTGAATCTCTCCTATACTCAACTTTCTACGGGATACGCGCCAGAGACAATGAATTGGTGACTTATCCCAATTCCGTCATCCAGCAAACGGCTGAATATTTGTATGCAAATCCACAGCCAACACCCGATTGGATATGGTCTATGCGCCGTGACCACATCATGTCCGGTGAAATAGGTACCATTTGCGTTGCCATAGATGCAGGTTATTATCATTCACTATTTGAGGGGCGCAACTGGATTATCAATGGCAAACGTGTTCCAGATGATGCTTATGATGATGTTTATTTATGCACATTAGGCGACGGAGAGTGTCCTTATAATGTTTGCCTCAATATTAATTTAGACAAAGAATTACAAGCAGGCATCCATCTCATTGAACTCTATATTCAACGCTATTTCTTTGATGTAGGGGTCTCTTACCAATGGGCAATTCAAGTCGGTGAGGCGACACCAACACCGCCACAATCATAAAAAATACCAGTCAATCGCTTGCCAAAACGATTATCCATGCGATAATTGTAATTAAAAGCAATGTTTTAATTTTGAGTGAAGGATACGACATGAGACGCAAATTTTTACTAATCACACTCCTCATCACCATCATGATGACGGCATTAGCAGGCACAACATCTGCCCAAGACCGCATCACCGACCGCTATAATCAAATTTTGGCACACCTCGCATCCTATTTGGGGTTATCTGCGCCCATTCAATTTTTAGATTCATGGACATGGGAAGAAATTGTTGGGGCAAATTCTGGGTTCGATTGTCCCGCGCCCGGTGTATCTTATCCATCTACCCCCAATCGGTATTTGAAATACATCATCAATTACAATGGGTCACGTTACGATTACCGCGTGAATGGCGATGGCACCATTTTGGTGTTATGTAGCGCGAGTGGACAACCCTTAGCCCGCCTCGAAAATGGGGTGAATGTATTGGCAGTAGCCACGCCAGCCCCTGTCGCATCGAGCGCAGTAGCGATTCCCGCCTCGCCGTGGTATGTATGGTTTTATATGCCAACCCCCGATAGATTGATTTTGTTCAATCAAACAGGCGAAGTCACCACCATCAACCGCCCTCGCTTGACCAACGAAGCCCTTGCATCCGATAACTTGCGGATGTCTATCTCACGCGATGGGCGTTATTTGGTACAAGCGGTCAAAGTCTCGAATATCCCAACATTATCCATTTATGACTTTGCCACAGGCACATTGCGGAGCATCACATTATCTACAACCGATACCGTTTTTATGGGGTCTGGTGCAGATTATTATTCCTCTGTGACAGGTTCACCACTCATTTTTTCTCCAGATTCAAAATCGGTGGCAGTAAGTGTCGCACGGACAGATTCACCCGAATTTAATGAATGGCGTGTCATGGTGATAGACCTCGCCACAGGTTCAATCACCAAGCAAGTACGCCATACCGATATTGCGGCGATTACCGTTGCGCCATCCGCAGACGTGACATCAGCCATCAGTGGCGGATTCGGGTCTTATTATCCCAATATCGTCGTTTGGGATAATGTGGGAAATATTCACTTTCAATTGATTTATCAATTTGCAGGTGGGGCATTCACCTATCCCGCATTGGCATGGAATCCGTTGACCAATAGCGCCACCGTGAGTCCATATAATCGCATTTCAGTAGATGTTTTACCCACCGATGGCAGTGTGGTTTATGCGACCAATGAGCCAACGCTCCCCGCGTTGCCATCGGATGGCATGTTCCCTGCGAATAATGTGATTGTGCGTGGGTTGCCTGTTGGCACAGCCATGACCCCACAACAATTGTTCACGACAGGCACGTATGATATGTTTGCGGCACGCTGGATGACTGGTGGGACACAAATCGCCTTCCAATTCTTCGATGCGATTAACCCTGCTCGTTGGGGCATTTATACCCTCGCAACACCCGCCGTCCCATTTGCACAATTATCCGATGGCTATAATATGTTGGTCGGTGTGAGCAATGGCGCGGTGACGGTTGCCGAAGGATTTGATACATTCATCGTCACATGGCATCAGAACGGCACAACCCCCACCAATATCGGGACACTCCCGCCGATGTCTGGTGAACCTGTCATCGTTTGGGCGCAACCATTTAATGCGTTGTTGGGCATCACTAGTCTCGTCACTGCTCCTACAACCACCACCAGCACCACCACAACCAGTTCACCCACAGCCATCCCAACCAGCAGTGTGGTGATTCCTGTGGGGGCGACTGTTTTATGTGCAGGTGCGCCTGTGAGCATTGTTCGTTCTGGGATTAATGGACGTGTGTTTGTGGGTGGGGCAGACCGTGGTCCGTTGAATGTGCGCCAAACTGCCAGCACAACCGCCCCTATTGCGCGGATTATCCCAGAAGGGACAGTTTTTGCGATTATTGGCGGTCCACAATGTGCCGATGGTTATACATGGTGGCAAGTGCGTTTGGATGATGGTATTGTGGCATGGGTCGCAGAAGGCACAAGCACACAATATTTCATCGAACCCGCACCATAATTGATAAAATGGTGGGATATACAGGCATAAATGCCCTAATCCCACCCTAAAAATAGGTTATATTGTACGGGACGATTAGCACCAAGTGCGTATATCGTCCCTAATCAATCACCGACTATTCATTTCTGAGCGCACGGTCTCTAGCAAGGTTTCTGCTTTCAATTGCCCCAACGAATAACACGGACCGCCTAATTTTTCGGCGAGTTTTGCCGCCAATCCTTGGTCAAAGGCGATATGCTCCATGTTAATCGTCACCGTCCGATAATTTTCTTCTTTTATCAGGCGGGCGATGCGATGCGCCTCGTCTTGTGGTGGAATATCCCCGCTAATCGAAACATTCCCTGCGCCATCCGTCAACAAAATGATGAGAGGCATAATATCGGGATGGAGCAACACCTCACGCCTCACCGTCTCATATGCCAAGAGTAACCCCGCCGAGAGGGGTGTTTTTCCGCCGACTTGCACATCTACCAATGCCTGCTTTGCCAATGTCACCGAATTGGTGGGGGGCAAAACCAAATTGGCACGGTCTTTGTGGAATACAATCAGCCCCACACGGTCACGACGTTGATACGCATCGGTTAGTAGGGACATAATCGCGCCTTTGGTGGCATTCATGCGTTCCGAAACTGCCATACT
>CALDGT010001287.1 GCA_937942935.1 uncultured Chloroflexota bacterium
TACATACCGCCACGCGCCATGGCATATAGATAATGTTTGATGAGTTTGGCATATGTATCTGTTTTGGCTGTGACTGAATGCTGCATTAAGAATTCAAGCGCCATGGGTTGTGGGAATTTAGGCGCGTCACCCCAGCCGCCATAGCCCCAGTCGTAAGACTCTTGCATGGCTTTGGCGATCGGTTCGAAGTGTTCTTGGGTAAGCAAGTCATTTCCCTGTATCTTGGCTTGCGATTGCAAATGTTCGAGGACTTTTTCGCTGGTTTTTTCCACTTCATCGCGATCATTTTGCCAGGCGTTCGATAAGCCGCTTAGCACTTCTTTGAAGGATGGCATGTTATATCTGCGCACCGGCGGGAAGTAAGTGCCGGTGTAGAATGGCTTGAGGTCTGGCGTGAGAAAGACAGACATGGGCCAGCCGCCCGAGCCCGTCATGGCAATTGTCGCTTGCATATAAATATTATCGAGGTCAGGGCGTTCTTCGCGATCTACTTTGATGTTGATAAAATGCTCGTTCATGAATTCGGCGGTTTCAGGGTCTTCGAAAGACTCATGCGCCATGACGTGACACCAATGACAGGCGGCATAGCCAATCGATAAAAAGATGGGTTTATTTTCTGTCTTGGCTTTTTGGAGTGCTTCATCTCCCCATGGGAACCAATCCACGGGGTTATTGGCATGTTGATGTAGGTATGGGGAACTTGCATTTGCTAGGCGGTTGGTCATGAGTATCCTTTGGTGGGTATCAATAAAGAGTATTGAATAAAATTATAGCCTAGACTATTATGGTTAGATGAAATCTTTGTGTGAAGATATTAGAGATGGTGAAAATTACCCATTGGGAAGAGAATTCCAAGCTCATTAGCACATGAGTTAGCAATTCAATAGTTGTTTTTTTTTACCGGGCAAGTATGGAGTAACCAAATGAACAATAAAAAAACACAAGTAATAAATTTGGCATTTGTATTGTGTGTTGCATTACAATCGATAGCCTGCTCGCCTTTTCAAATCGGCGATATCTCCACATTACCAACTCCAATTGATAATAGAATTGTAGGTAATTCTACATTGCAATTGACAGAGATGTGGAGAACTACAAACCCAATCCCATTAATTGCATCTATATTTATTGCTGACAATAGTTATTTGATATCAGTTGAATATGATAAAAACGGATTAAAACGATGGCTAAATGTAAGAGATGCGCAAACTGGAGGTTTGATTTGGAAAACTGATCCTCTACCATTCCCAGAAAATTCGGTTGTTATTGATTATAAAAATTTGTATCTTGCTCTTTCAAGAAAAATTTTATCGTACGATCTTCTTACTGGTGAATTGCTATGGGAAATAACGGGATTGCCAGAGCGTGTTTATTACAAAATGTATATAAAAAACGAACAATTGTTTGTTTATTCT
>CALDGT010001288.1 GCA_937942935.1 uncultured Chloroflexota bacterium
TGCATCCATCGGGGAATACACCATCCGCACATCCCCACCTGATGCTTTGGTGGCAAGTAAATCGGTGGATGAACCGGGTACGCGCATCATATCGCCAAATGAGGTTAAAATCACATTCGGCAATTGCGCGATTTCGATGGCTTTATCAATCAATTCAATCGGGGTCACACACACAGGGCAACCCGGTCCGTGTAGGAGTGTAATTTTATCGGGTAACAGCGTATCCACACCAAATTTGAGGATGGCGTGCGTTTGACCACCACACACCTCCATGATTGTCCACTCGCGGGTAGTGATTTTTGCCAATAATTCGGCATATTCACGGGCGGCTTGTGGGTCGCGGTATTCATCTATATAACGCATTACTCACCCTCGCCTGTATTCAATTCATCTAATTCGCCCATCTGATGCAGATAATCGAACACCTGATGCGCTTCGGCTTCGTCTACGATATTCAGCGCAAAACCGACATGCACCAACACATAATCATCTATCTTTGCCTCTGGCACATATGCCAAATTCGCCTCTTTAATCACCCCGCCAAAGCTGACTTTACCCATGCGCGTCATCGGGTCATCGCCTGATATGCTGATAATTTTTCCGGGGACTGCTAAACACATAATCGTTTCTCCTTACTCGTCTTGACCTGTCCATAATGGATAAAAACCACGCCTTATAAATGACCACCAAATATGCTGGAATACCATCGCATCAGGTAATACCGCATTACCAGACCCGATTGATACAAAGGCTTGTTCTTCTGTGGGGGTGTCATATTCCATCCGAATCACCGCCACATAACGCCCTGTATCGCTTTTATAAACGCTGTGGCTAATACTGAATCCACTGATAGTTGACCAAATGGGTTGGGCAGTTGCATCACGCCTGCTGATATAATCATTAAATGTGGCAATGCGCGATTCTAATTCTGTCGCGGCAGTTTGGGCAGTTGCATCATCTCCATATACAGTCAACACCAATGCCACCATCTTATCTCCCTCTTGGCGGTCAGCGATGGCAACCGCATTATACATCGGTAATGGGTTATAGGTAGGTATTATCAGTGATTTTAAGTTAGCTAAGACAGCAGAAACCCCGTCAATCCTATCAGCATGAACCGCAGGAATAAAAATCCAATTCACCAATAATCCATCTGGCGCAGTAGATGCTTGTGCCAATGCCTGAATATCGGCATTATCATAAAGGCTATTGGCAATATTGGCAGATTCTTCTAAAGTAGTTTGTGAAG
>CALDGT010001289.1 GCA_937942935.1 uncultured Chloroflexota bacterium
CATTTCGTATGCCCGCAAAGATGGACGTGACCTCGCGCTCCGTCTGCAAAAAAGTCTATCTGACCTGAGTTATCACGTTTGGCTGGATACAAACAAGATTCAGGGTGGTGCGAATTGGTCACGCGATATTGAGCAAGCCATAGATAATTGTCAGGTCGTCTTGGCACTCCTCTCACCTGCATCGTTTGAATCCGAAATTTGTCGCGCCGAACATCAACGCGCCGTCGAAAAGAAAAAGCGCATCATCCCGATTATGGTCTTGCCCTGTGACCGCCCACTCATCCTACAAACCCTGAATTATCGGGATTTCTCCAATCTCGGCGCATACGATACCGCTTTCACGCAACTCCATGATGACCTCAACAATCCAGATGGCTACACTGCCCCGATCATCAAGACCATCTATAACAACGCGCCACCTCTCCCACCCCATTTCATCCCCCGTCCTAATGAATACGACAAACTCAAGAATGCCCTCCTCAGCGATACATCCGATAGGCAAGTCGCGCTGACTGCGTTGCAAGGCTTGGGGGGAATCGGCAAATCTGTTATGGCGAATGCCGTCTGCAAAGATGACTTTCTGGCGGGCGCGTTCCCTGATGGGGTGTTCTGGGTAGAGATTGGGCGTGAACCCGGTGAAATTGTGGATAAACTGAAAACTATAGGCGTGGCGCTCGGCGATAGCGATAAAAATTACACCACTCTGAATGATGCCATCGGCAATTTCCGCAACATCATCGCCCACAAATCGGCGCTCATCGTACTGGATGATGTGTGGGAAGAGAGTTACAAGGTGGCAAATTATTTCATCGGCACATCACCGCGCACACGCTGGCTTGTGACCACCCGTAACCAAGCCATTGTGGATGAACTCGATGCCACACCCGTCCAACTCGGCATGATGCACCCTGAACAGGCGGTGGCATTGATGCGCGAATGGGCGGGCAAAGACGATGACCAATTCACCACGATTGCCAGACGGCTCGGATACCATCCGTTGGCGGTGAAAATTGTCGGCACACGGTTGAAGGGTATGAAAAGCGCGGATTGGTTGAACAGCTACGACATCACCCGCGTGAAAATGGGGTTATCTGCCCATGACCGCGATGATAATTTGGTCGCCTGCTTTGAGGTGAGTGTGAACAGTTTGCCACCAGAACTCCCGCCGTTGTATCACGCATTGGGGATATTCCCAGAAGACAAATGGATACCCGAAAGCATGGTGGCGCGGTTATGGATGGCACTCAATCCCGATTTGGCGGAATTCGATTGCACCGAAATTCTGGCAGAATTGGCAAAATTGGCGTTGGTGGATAGGCAAGCAGACACCGCCGAAATTCGGATGCACGACTTGTTGCATGATTACAATCGGCACAAAATCAAAGCGGAATATGGTCACATGCAAACCACATTCATCGGCGCATTGGGCGACCCGTATCACCTGCCCCATGAGTACGCATGGCGCTATTATGCCTATCACCTCATCGAAGCAGGGCAACAAACCCGCCTGCGCGAATTGTTGCTGGATTATCGGTTCTT
>CALDGT010001290.1 GCA_937942935.1 uncultured Chloroflexota bacterium
TGTTGCCGATGTTATTCCGCGTGCAGGGGTTTGGTCTACACCCCGTTTTTCACCCCAGATTAACGCGAATAGCGAATTTCCACAGGGTTATATTGCTTATCTCCAAGCCCGTAAGTGGGAAGAAAGTATTAGCGGAGAATACGATTTAGTCATTGCCGATAGAGATGGTAGTAATGCCCGTGTGCTATTTCCACCAACGGGTCAAGCAGGCTTAACCGCCCAGCAATTTGCCCAAGATTTTGTCTGGAGTCCAGATGGTCGCCAAATTGCACTCATCTATTTGGGCAATTTATGGTTAATAGACATCGAAACTAGCGCACAATATCAACTCACTCAAGATGGGAGTGCTTCTAAGCCTGTATGGTCTCAATAAGAAAATATATCATACTGCTATTTGCTGTAGTGGCATTGATTGGCTCGTTGGTCGCTATTTTTGCAACACAATCTGAGCGCGATTTTATGTTGCGCGGTTATGTAGATGCCACCCAAACCAAAGATTTACCCTATCGGTTGCCCCTTTTGGGGGTAAATGCTGAATTAACCCAATACACAGCAGATGAATTGCGCTATCACCTGAATTTGATGAGTGAAGCAAATATTCATTGGGTGCGACAATTGGTGCGCTGGGACAAAATAGAACCTGTTCAAGGTGAGTATAACTGGGGAAAATGGGACGAAATCGGTGCAGTTTTAGCAGAATTTCCACAGATTGAATTGGTAGCAGTTTTGGTAGATGCGCCCCAATGGGCAATAGAAAAACCACCTGACGCCACATCGCAAAGAACACCCCCACCAGATAATCCACAAAATTATGGTGACTTTACGGGTATATTTGCAAAACGATATGCCGATATTATTCAATATTATCAAATTTGGGATGAGCCAAATATCACACTGGGTTGGGGAAACCTGCCACCAAATGCAACTCATTATGTTGCTATGTTGCAATCGGCATATAATGCCATTCACAATAATGACCCATCTGCACAAGTGATTGCCGCGGGTTTTGCGCCAACCACCGAAACCGGATTCGATAACTATAATGAATTTGACTTTATGCGGATGGTTTATGCAAATGGAGGAAAAGATTTCGCCGATGCGTGGGCGGGTATGCCGTATGGATTTGAACACTCTCCACAAGACCGCACAACCGATGTGGCTTATCTCAATTTATCACGATTTGTGATGCTCCGTGAGATTA
>CALDGT010001291.1 GCA_937942935.1 uncultured Chloroflexota bacterium
TGGCAGAAGGCACAAAGACCACAGAAGAATGCTTAAATATGATGCGCGAGATTGGCGATGAAGTGGCAATTGCACGCGCTATGAATAATTATGCCATTTGCTTTGATAATGCAGGGGAGTGGGACCGCGCCCTCGAACTGTATAACGAAAGCCTAGATATGCGCCGTCGGATTAATGACCGTTCTGGTATCAGCTATAGCTTAGTCAATATTGGCGCATTGCTCAAAGATATGGGACGGTATGACGAAGCCCTCACTTACTTATTAGAGGCACGCAAATATATGCTCCCGATTGGTGAAAAATTGAGCATTGGCACATGCTATAGCTCGATTGGCGATTTGTATTTATCACTGAAACAATACGATGAATCGCGCCGTTGGATAACCGAAAGCCAAAAAATTCGGCTAGAACTTCAAGATAAGCCGGGTTTAGCCTATAATTATAAGGTGCTTGTCCAATTAGAATTGGCACAAGATAATGTTTTTGAGGCGAAATCGTGGCATAATCACTTGTTGGCGCTCATTAAATCAGACCAACCGACCAAATATATTCAAATAGATGCCCTATTCACCGCTTATTTTATTTTTAATCATGTGGGCGATTATGAAAAAGCCCTCATGCTGATTGCTGTTATTTATAATGACCGCGTAAAACGGAATCCCAATGTCGAGGGATTAGACAAGCGCATCGAAGAATTACGCGCAAAATTGGGTGAGCGTTATGAAGCGATTCGCGCCCAAGCAGATTTAGAAACGGTTGATTCAATGATAGAAAAATTGCGAAATGACTACAAATTTGAATAATAAAGTTCGGAGTGTGTCGCGCCAATCATCGCGCACATCCGCCAAACACCGCGCTAGACCTAGCTCATCATTCAAATTCCCAATGGGGAGTTTGGTGGCATTCGTCTACTTCGCATTTCTCGCCATTTTTATCACCGCGCCACTCATCGGCACATTCACCACCCATTTCAATGGAGACTATATTAGTGATGTGTTTATGAGTAGTCGGCATGTGTGGTGGATTTCTCATGCCATCCAAACAGGTCAAAATCCGTTTTATCAACCCCTGTTGGCATATCCCGATGGGTTAGGTGGAGCATATTTATGGGCGACTCCCTTTGAATATTTCCCCGCATGGTTTTTTGCCTTATTCATGCCCTTGCCATCGGCGATGAATTTGCAATTGCTCCTTCATATCACCCTCAATGGGTGGGTGCTTTATTTGTTTCTCCGTTATCAGACTCTAAACCCTGTCGCCGCAATCGTTGCGGGGACATTATTCGCCATCGCCCCCGCCTTGCAAGGGCGGATTTATGTCGGTCATGCCCTAATTGTATTATGGGTGATGATATTGGGATTATATGCCTTATACCGCCTCAAAACCCATTGGCGTTGGGCGTGGGGGATTTTTGGCGCGGTGTGTGTTGGGTTATCCGCAGGGGGTAGCCTGACGCTGGTTGTGTTCTATATTGCCCCGCTTATTTTATGGTTTTTAATTGCGCGTGCATGGTCACGTCAATGGGATTGGTTATGGCGGGCGATTCGCGTTTTAGTCATGAGCCTGCCCATTTGGGCGTTATTATTCATCCCATTATTTATGGAATTGCCTAATAATCCAGAAGTGGAGCAGGCGGGCGGTGGGCATGTGTTGTATAGCGCCGATTTGCTCAGTATTGTTTCGCCATCGCCATTTCATCCCACATGGAATGATACCCTCGATTATCCCGCAAGCGTGCTTGGGGCGAATTTGGTTGAAGGTGCAACTTATATTG
The DNA here is from genome assembly GCA_937942935.1 of uncultured Chloroflexota bacterium. Taxonomy (GTDB): domain Bacteria; phylum Chloroflexota; class Anaerolineae; order Aggregatilineales; family Phototrophicaceae. Next base: position 1,775 of record CALDGT010001291.1, read on the forward strand.
GCATTGTTGGCGGATTTTTGGCGCTTGTTGGCATCATCACCAGCTTTTCTGCGCGGGCATGGTTGTGCTTGGGGGCGATTGCATGGGTACTATCTTTGGGACCACTCCTCAAAATCTTTGACCAACCACTCATCATTCGCATGGGGGTATACGAAACCTATATTCCGCTTCCTTGGGCATTATTTGAACAACTCCCTCTCATTTCATCTACACGCGCCCCCGCCCGTTGGGGATTATTGCTGGCGTTGGTGGTGGCGGTGATGGCTGGATATGGGATGTTGGCATTATGGGGATGGATAAATCAACTTGCGCCATACATTCGCCGTTGGCGGTGGGTAGTGGTTGTGGTGTTGATTCTTGGGATTTTATGGGATTACCCGATGTTTTACCCCATGCCCCAAGTGTCGGCAGAATTGCCCCAAGCCTTATATGACCTCGCAGAACGCGATGATGTGCGCGGGGTATTGAATCTCCCTTATAATGATAGGGTATTGGTCAAACAAGCCTTATATATGCAAGTCGCACATCAACACCCGATTTTGGCGGGGATGATGTATCGGGATACCCCCGTTAATCTTGCTAAATTGGCAATCTTACAAGAAACACTCGACCCTGCTTTGCTCAAATTAGCAGGGGCAGATGTGGTTATCATCCAAAAAACAGAGAATAACAGCATTTATGCGCGGGCAACCGCACAATTAGGCACACCCTATTATGAAGATGATGCCATTGCCATCTTTAATGTGCCACAACTGACCACATCGCCACTATTCACCACATCCCCATTTGTTGGTGAAACCACATACGACCATCTCGACACCTATTTATATGCCCCACAAGCAGGCATGATATGGGTTGAGATGACGGTTAAGCCGTATCCTGATAGCCCACGTAAATTGGTTATCAGTCTAAATGATGTGCCGATTCATCGGGTGACAATCCAAGAGGCGACCACACTCCGCTTGCCTATTGTTTTTGATACAGACGGATTTTATACCCTGCGGTTGGCAACCGACCCCGCTTGCCCAATACCGATGAGTGATATTAATCGGTGTGTTGGGATGACCATTTCTTCAATGACTTTTGGTGAATTTTCATCGAATGAGATAGAACCTGTCACATTTTCGTTGGGGATTGAGCTTTTAAGCGTACAGGCGATTCTCAATGAGAATCAATCGGTTTGGGTTGGTACAACGTGGTATGTGGCGCGAGGATTAGATGACCAAACCATTCGATTTATCCATATCACCGATTCTACAGGGTCACTGGTTGCACAAAATGATGGTATAATGGCGGTACTACCAAATAATAGCACTTGGGCAGATGGTACTTGGTTAAGTTTACCACCTGATTTACCCACTGGCACTTATACAATTTCGCTAGGATGGTATACTTATCCTAGTTTAGACCGATTGGCAGTATTAAGCCCAACACCATCACCAGATGGTATTTATACAATAGGCACAATAGAGGTTATAAAAGATGAGTGATGTAAAAACCCCCCATGCAGATTTAATCGCCATTTTGCGTTGCCCTGTGGCGGTGCATTATAAAGATAAAGGCGCAGACCCCGGTAAGTTGGAACTTGTGCGCGATTATTGGCTGGTGTGTGCCGATAGTGGCTATAAATATCCAATTCGCAATGGAATCCCCGTGATGTTGGTGGAAGAAGGCGAAAAATGGAAAGATGTCGCTGTTGATGCTTTGCCATGCCCACCACCCGATGCGAATTAAAAGAGGGATAACACATGGAACAGGTCAATAAATTTCCCCCCGTCAAATGGGCATTACGTCATCCACGTATTGCCGCATGGATTGTTTTATCGGTTGGCATGGTCGCTTTGTTGGTGATTGCAGCCCGCGATGTTGGCTTACAAGCTGGTAATTGGATTGCGCTCATCATCGCCACGATTTTAGTCGCTGGGGCATGTATTTGGATTGTCAGTTGGGAAGATGGCGATGAAAGCCAACCTTCTCCCAATATCAAAATCAAGACCGATGAAATGCCTGTGGTAAAAGTCGAAAAAACCGACACTTCATCTGGACAATAATTCTCATTCAAAATGGCTTGTCATGAAAAACATCACAAGCCATTCCCCTTATTTTATATCTCCTAGAACTCAGTATTAAATTTTGCACATAGCCCTCATTTCCTACCACAAAACCGTTACAATTTTCACCAATTAGTTTCGTATATTCGCCCCATGTGCTATACTCAGGGGCATGAATGAGAATAAAACACACCACACCACATGGATTGACCAATTAGAAGCGCGTGGCATGGGCGGAATAACTCGCCTCCTCGTGGATATTGCCACACCTTTTAGTATTCTTGGCGCACAAGTGTTGTGGATTTTGCAACCAATTGCTACACTATTTGGCAAAGGGTCTGCCATGGGCGAACTCGCCAATTGGTTAGAACAACCCAATTCCATGCGTGATTTACGAGCGCGTTTAGAGACCCGTCAATCGTCTGATGACCAACCGATAGGGGACTGATTGTGAGCCTAGAGAATACCCAAATTATTGCCATATTCATCCTTGTTCTCGCATTTGCCGCGGTGGTTGCCTTGCCACGTTTTGGCAGAAAGCGCCCACATCGGCGCATTATGGCATACGAAATGATTCCCGCGATGGTTGGGAGTGCCATTGAAGCCGATAGACCGATTCATCTATCTTTAGGTGGGGCGGGTGTGGGTAGCGAACAAACTATCCTCGCCATCTCAAGCGCCGAATTGGTGTATTATGTGGCAGAACGCGCCACTATTGGCGATACATCGCCTATTATCACTGTTTCAAACCCGTTATCGTTACCACTGGCACAAGATACCCTTCGTCGTGCCTATTATGCCACCAAACTGAGCAAACGTTTTTCTGGGTTGGCGGCGCGGTGGTATCCGAGTGGGCGACGCTCATTGGCATTTGTGGCAGGGATTAGTGGCATGATGGGTGCAGAACGTCCCGCCGCGCATGTTTTGGTGGGGAGTTATGGCGCAGAATTGGCGCTCATCCTCATGGGGACAAGTCGCAGACGAGTCCCGACCATTGCCAGTAGCGACCAACTCGATGGTATGGCTGTGGCGTATGCGATGTCAGATGCGCCATTGCTTGGAGAAGAGATGTTTGTGTCGAATGCGTATTTAGGCGATGCAGAGGTTCATCGTTCAGATACCACCGCCCTCGATTTATTGCGCTGGTTGGTGATATTAACGATGTTGGCTGGGCTGGTGATTTCAATTATCCATAGGGGAGGTTAAGCGATGCGGATACGTTTAGGCGCGGCACTCGCTTCTGCACTCACATTCGGGATTGGTTTGGTCGTTATTTTAGGGCTATTATTGCCCAATAATACCCCCTTGCCCACCGCATGGGTGAACATTTTGCGTTCTGTGACGAGCGTTTTATTACAACTGACCACCATCACCGCCGCCCTTGCTATTTTGGTGGGGATATTCAATTTATTATTAGTGCATTTATCGCGCCTATTCAAACGGGAAGGTGGCTTTTTATATAGCCTCGTCCTCATTTTGAGTTTTGGCGCTGTGGTTATCACCTATTTTTTTGCCCGCGAGGTGAATACCTTGCTCCTCGAAAATGTTCAACGTACCATCGAATCGGCGTTAGCAGGGTTATTATTCTTTGCGTTGGTTTATGGGGCATACCGTATTATGCGTCAACAAGTGACATGGGCAAAAGTGGTCTTTGTGTTGGTTATACTCATTGTGCTGGTCGCCGCCTTGCCTTTTGATATACCTGCTCTACAAGAAATTCGCACATGGCTCATGGCGATTCCTGTCAATGCAGGGGCGCGTGGGTTGTTATTGGGCATCGCGCTTGCTACCCTCGTAACAGGGGTGCGGGTGTTAATCGGTGTTGACCGTTCTTATCGGGATTAAGGGAGTCTATACATGACTGATGACAAACTTCCGCCTTGGTTGAGCGATAATTCCGATGATTCGGATGAAAATGATTTGCCCGATTGGTTAAAAGATACCGATGATGATTCGCCAAAATCATCAAATCGGTCTGGCGTGACGGGTGAATTATCGTGGATGCAAGATGACGTGCCAAGCGGTGATGATAAATCTAAAAGAGGACGTGCTTCGACAGGACTCACAGGTGAATTATCGTGGAATCAATCGGATGTTCCCGATTTCATGAAGGATGTTGATGATTCACAATCATCAGCAAAAGAGGATACCCCCGATTGGTTGAAAGGGGATGATGAGTCTGATTTTTCGTCTGGTATGAGTATGAGTGCTTCTAATGATGATGAAGATGATGCACTCCCCGATTGGCTCACAGAACCAAGTGAAAAAGAATCGGGCTTGCCTGAATGGTTAGATGATGCCACACTCGGCGATTCTAATCCTGTCAATATAGACGATTTTGAATTGCCAGAAGAAGAAGAATGGCAAGGCACAAGTGCTTTTGGTAACAATACCGATACAAGTACATGGGGCGATTTTGAAGGTTCATCTGATACCTTTACAGACGATGAAGAAGCCGAAGAATTGCTTGGGTCATCTGCTTTTACAGATGATTCTTGGATTTCTGAGACCGAAACACCATCCATCGAAGAAGATTTTGCCGATTTATTTGCACAATCACCCGTGAACGATTTTAATCCATCAGATTTGCCCAATACTGGCATGTTGCTTTTTGGAGAAGATGACTTCTCTAATGAGATGGAAGAAGAAACATTCGATTTGCTTGGGACACCTAGCGATGTTGATAGTTTATTGGGTGATGAAGAAGATTTTGATTTATTTGGTGAATTGAGCGATACACCCAAAGAAGATTTTGATTTGTTTGGCGAAATGAGCGATGAACCAGAAACCCCCATCGCTGATGCACTTGCCAGCGATGAAAAATTCTTAGAACGATTTGGCGCAGATGCTGATATTTTTGCTGATGATGATGTAGATATTGATATGCTTTTGGGTGAAGAAGCAGAAGAAGATGACCCCTTCCGCCAATTCGAGCCGAATAATGCCACAAATGAACCAGTAGAAGATGATTTGAGCTGGCTCAATGACATCAGTAATGTACCATTCCAAGACACACGACCAGAACCCCTATTTACACCCGAAACACGGGCAAAATTGCCAAAAAATCCGCCAATTTCTAAGCCAGAACCAGAACTCGACATCGAAAATTATCTGGCGAGTTTGGATGATGTGGATGTCATCCCCAGCATGGATTTGGAATCGGCAGACCTCGATTTTGAGAATTTATTTGAAGATGATGAAGAAGCAGTTGGCATAAAAGGATTATCGCCAGATGCTCCATCATGGCTCACCGATTTAAGCGCGGTCTCTGCGGGCGAAAATTCTGCCGCCGCCATCCTCAAGGCACAAAAAGACCGTCCCGCCGAAGAATTACCAGACCGCCTAAAAGCCTTACGGGAACGTGGGTTTGAGGTGCAATCTAAACCAAAAGCAGAAACTGATGTGTTATCTGCAATTGAGCCAACCTCACCCGTCACCATGAGCGAATCATCTGCTTCTGCCATTGCGACTGTTACCCTCACCGCAGGGCAGGTACAACGTGCTGAATTGTTGCGGACGATTGTCGGTAATGCCCTAGAAGGCGAAGAATCAAAAGAAAAAAGTCGCCGTCAACGACAATTACCAGTGGAGCGCCTATTTATCACTGTATTATTGCTGGTAGCGGTACTCGCGCCATTCTTTGTGAATAATTTGCGGATAGGTTCGCCACCGCCTGTTCAATTCATCATTGGCTCGCATCAAGACGCTTTTTATCGCTCAATAGATAGCGCCCCGTTGGGTGCATATATCCTCATTGCCACAGAATATGGTGCGATGAGTGCAGGCGAATTAGATGTTGCCACCGAATCGGTCATCCGTCATGTGTTATCACGCGGATGCACCCCCGTCATCATCAGTTCTGATGCAGTTGGGTTGGTGCGTGCCGATAATTTGATGCAAGACATCGCCACAGAGAATAACCTTATCCCCAATTTAGATTATGTCGTTGCCCGTTATTTGGTGACAGATGTGGTCGGATTGCGCGATTTTAGCGAAAATGTTGGGCGTTATCTCTCTTACGATGTGGACGGCAACCCAACAGGGCTAAAGATTAATAGCCTAAATGATTTTTCGCGGGTGATTGTCATCAGCGAAAGCGCGGATAATTTGCGTTTGTGGGGGGAGCAAATTTTGCCCCTCATGAATCAGCCGTTTTTGGTTGTATCGAGTTATGGCGCCGCTCCGTTGGCAGAACCGTATTTGAATACTCGTGTGAGTGGTTATTTGACTGGTTATAGCGATGCGTATACCTATCAGACCATGGTGAATCGTGTGTTGATGGGTGGTGACATCCTCATCCCGACACTCCCAACTGAAGAAATTGTCATCACTACAGAACCACCTGTGATTATCCCCACCGAATTGACCGCAGAGGTCACGCCATCGGCAGAAGCGACAACATCCGCCGAAAGTACGGTGAGTGTTATCGAAGGGACTGAAATAGTTACAGAGGTGGCGGTAACAGAAGCCACCACAGAATTGCCTGTAGAAGTGACAACCGAAATTGTGACAGTGACAGAAGAAACACCGGTTGCCACATCAACACCGACTATTACACCGACTTTCCCGCCAACCTTCACCCCAATCCCAACCCCCACGCCGATTGTTGAACGGTATGCGGTGATTACGGCATCCACACCGATTAATATTCGCCCAGACCCAAGCACCAATAACCCGCCCGTAGGTGCATTGCGCCCAGAAGAACGTGCGCTAATCCTTAATGAAGTAACAGGGGTAGATGGTCAACAATGGTATAACATCACCTTCCTAAGTAATGCAGGCGAGACGGTTATCGGTTGGGTGCGTGAAGATTTGGTGCGGATTGAAGAAAGTATTGTCACACCAACATTGCCACCTACTTTCACACCGACACCAACACCTACGCCCCGTAGCAAAAAATTAGATATTCGGGGCGAAATCCCCCAAAAGGGACAAGAACCCACACCAGAAATTACCCCAGAAGCCACGCCATCGGCAGAAGTGACAGCCGAAGTCACGCTAGAGGTGGTTATCACCGAAATTCCGTTGCCAACCTTGCCGAATGTTGTGACATTAGATGTGCCAGAACTCAATCTGAATCGTGAGATTGTGCCGATGGATGTCACAGACCGTCAAGCGCGGTGGGATAGCATGGCGTTGGGGATTTTGGTGGCGGTTGTGGTTATAGCGATGGGGAATTTATTCAACCTTGTGCGGGTTATCTTCCGCAAACGGAGGCGCTAATATATGGATGATATTGGGCTGATTATCGGCTTTGTATTCACCCTGATGATTTTTAGTTATCTGCTCGGTGATAATTTTCTGTATCGGCTGGCGGTGTATGTTTTTGTCGGGTTCACCGCAGGATTTATCGCTATTGTCACAGTCGAGAGTGTGATTATCCCGTGGTTTGATACAACCCTATTTTCTGGTGAAGCCCCGCGCATTGGTTTGGGATTTATCCCGATTGTGCTTGCCTTATTACTCCTATTCAAGACGACACAACGGCTTGGGCGCTTGGGGAATTATGGCATGGCGCTCATTATCGGTGTTGGGACGGCGGTTGCATTGGTTGGGGCAATTGTCGGGACAATTATCCCGTTCATCCTCGAAACAGCCGAAGTCGGTACACATACCTTGCCAAATGCCATCATTCTATTTGTGGGCGTGGCATGTTCGCTGGTCTATTTTCAATATGCCGCCCGCCAAAAGCCCACAGGCGAAATTGTGCGCTCTCGCCCCATACAACTTTTTAGTTTGGTGGGGCAGGGATTTATTGTGGTGACACTTGGCGCGATGTATGCCGCCGCCATCCTCACCAGTTTGACCATTTTTACTGACCGTATCCAATACTTGCTCTCGCCGATTTTGGGGGGCTGACCGATGGTACAAGATGTAGGCTCAATTCTTGCAGTAGATTTTGGCAGTGTCACCACCCGCGCGGTGTTAATAGATGTCGTGGATGGGGCATATCGGCTCATCGCCCGTGCCGAAGAACGCACCACCGATGGTTTTCCCGCTTCTGATTTAGATATTGGGTTAGACCGTGTGCTACGCCAATTGACCGATATTACGGGCAGGCGATTTCGAGATGATACAGGCGCGATGATTTCGCCAGAACGCCCAGACCGCTCTGGGGTGGATTTATTCGCTATCACTGCCAGCTTGGGTAGACCATTACAAGCGGTGATTGTAGGCTTAGTGCCAGATGTGAGTATCGCTAGCGCCCTCCGCGCCATTGCAGGGACATATATCGAAGTCAATGCCACCCTCACCTTAGATGATAACCGCGACCAAGAAGAACAACTGAATGCGATTTTACTTAGTTATCCAGATGTGATTTTCTTTGTCGGTGGCACAGAGAGAGGTGCAGAACGCTCGGTATTGCGCCTTGCAGAGACCATCCGTTTATCCGTGAGCCTTGCCGATAAATCACGCCGTCCGATTGTGATTTATGCAGGTAATAGCGCCCTCCGTGAGCAAATTCAAGACTTATTTGGCAAATTGACCACATTTATTGTTGCCGAAAATATTCGCCCATCTTTGCGCGAAGAACGACTCGATTCTGCCCGACTCAAATTAGGTGATGCGTTTAATCAGTATAAAGAAAATCGAGATAAAACCTTTGCTACACTCGGTCACATGAGCCAAACTGGGGTGTTGCCCACCGCGCAAGGATTTACTATTCTCGCCGATTATTTGGGCAAAACACAATCGGGCGGGATTGCATTGCTCGATATGGGGAGTGCCAATAGCACCTTTGCCTATTCATCGGGCAAGGGCAACCTCATTACCAGTATTCGCGCCGATTTGGGCTTGGGACATAGCGCCCCAGAATTGATAAAAGAGGTTGGCATAGAAGCTATTCGTGATTGGTTGCCATTCAACATCACCAGCACCGAATTGCTCAACTATGCTCATAACAAGTCACTGCGCCCTCAGACGATTCCGATGTCCCTGCGTGATTTATATATTGAACATGCTTTTGTACGGGCGGCGATTCGCGCTATGATAACTCGTGCCAACCCCGAATGGGAAACAACCCCGATGAATGTTGGAAAAGTGGTTGTGGCAGGGGCGGCGCTCACCAAAACAGGACATTCTGCTTATGATGCGTTGTTGGCGATGGATTGTATTCAATCGGTTGGGGTGGTGAATCTCTATCAAGACCCATTTGCGCTTATCCCAGCGATGGGGGCAATTGCCCCCTATGCGCCTGATGCGGTTGTGCAATTGCTAGATAATGATAATTTAGTCCGTTTGGGGACTGTATTGATTCCAACAGGCAACCTTCGCAAAAACCGCACCGCCATGAATATTGTCATTCAAGAAAACGGCGAAAGATTGCGCTATTCTGTAGATGCAGGGCATGTATTTGTTTACCCTGTCCCATTGGGACAAAGTGTAGAAGTGCGTGTGCGGTGTGCAGGGGGCGTGAATATCAATGGCAAACGCCGATTCAAGATGACCATTGAGGGTGGGGCGATGGGATTGATGATAGATGCCCGCCCACGTCCACTCAAATTAGGCGATGTGGCGAATCGTGCCGTGATAATGCCCAAATGGGTACAAGAAGCCACAGGCGACCCATTGCAAGAAATAGACCCCAAATGGCTTGAATCTGTTGAAGATGTCCAAGAAGTCGCAGAAAAAGCCCGCGATAAACGGCGTGCCGAAATTCGCAAAAAACAAAAGCCTGCCGCCGATGAAAAAAATAAAAAGGCGACCAAGCAGGCAAAACCCAAAGCAGATAAAGGCAAGGGTAAAAAATCGTCTGGCAAAAATGCGAAGGACGAATTTGATGAATTATTGACCGATGAAGCCTTAGAGTCTTTGTTGGATGATGAAGAAGATGCACAAGATGAATTAGGAGCGTTGCGAAATGCTTTATCCTGAACAACGGTATCTCTCTGAATTGACAGTCATCCGCCGTGATTGCCGATTGCCAGACGAAGCAGTCGGGACAATTAATGTTACTGAGGGCAAGCGCGTAGAAGTGCGTGATGTGGTGGCGCATGGGGTTATTCCCTCACGTTATATCATCATTAATGCCATGCAATTTTTTAAGCTCCGTAAACCCGATGCGCTGACTGCTTTGCTTCAGGTTGAGCAGGGTGATGCGGTGGACGAAAAACAAGTCTTGGCGGGAAAAGATGTTAAACGTGGCAAGCGTTTATTTTCGCCTGTACGTGGGATGATTTCGCAAATTGCCGATGGGCGCATTATTGTCCAAGAATTGCCCGAAGTCATTGATATTGAGGCGGGTGTGCGCGGACGGGTGATTAGTGCAGAGGCGGGGCGGGGCGCTCTGATAGAAGCAGTTGGGGCGCAGGTGCAAGGGGCTTGGGGAAATGGCAAGTTGAGCATTGCCAGTTTGCGGATTGAACCAGAAGCAGGCATTGAAGGGATTGTGAGTGGCAATACATTAGAGACACGTTATATGGGGTCTGTGTTGCTCACCAGAAAAGCCCTCAATCTGAATACTTTGCGAATTTTGACCGAACAAAATGTGGCGGGGGTAATTGCCCCTAGCATGGATGCCCATCTGATTCCGCGTGCCACGAAAGTCGAATTCCCAATTTTGCTCACAGAAGGCTTTGGTAACTTGCGGATGAGTAGCGCAGTGTATCAATTACTCAATCAATTTGAAGGAATTCCCATTACTTTAGACGCATTTTCGGCAAATCGGTGGTCAAATCGGCGTCCAGAGGTTATTATTAATGTCAAAATGAGGGAAGGACAAAACCCTGCACGCCCCAATATCATGCTCGGATTTCGGGTTGGGCTTTCGGTCAAAGTGACCCGCGCCCCATACGAAGGGCAAACTGGGAAAATTGTGGAGTTGCCACCAAACCCTGTTTTATTAGATAATGGCTTGCGTATCTTGTGCGCGAGAGTAGAATTAACCATAGGTGAAACACTGTTCATCCCACGCGCCAATTTAGAAGTGCTGGGATAGCGAATATAGTGAATATTAGATGAACAATGCGTCTCCGCGTTTGGATGAAACCAATCGCCTGCATTTTCTGAGGAGCGATGCAAATGGGCAATAATGATAGAGACTTTTTTGATTTTGATGACGACCCCTTTGATGATGATGGCGATAGCGGGGGGAGTAATGAAACACCGACAAATTTTGGCGGTGGTTCAGATTTCTCGTTTGAAGAAGAAACCACGCAATTCGATGATTTTGATGAATTTGGTGACTTCGATGAAATAGAAGATGACTTTGCAGTAGAAGATGAAGCACAGGCACAAGAATCTGGTGGACCAAGCCGTACATTCATCATCCTTGCCGCACTGCTTGTATTGCTCTTTTTGGCGGGTTTGGTGGTGGTGGTCATCTTGGCGACTCGCCCCAGAGGTCCCTCTGCAATTGACCTAACCCGTACCCAAATCGCGCTCGAAAATGGTCAGACATTGGTTGCCTTTAACGCTACCAATACTGCTAAGGCGATTGATGTCACCCAGACCTTTGAGGCAGTAGGAACACAATCGGTCTTGACCGCTACAGCCAATGCCAATGCTACCCTAGAAGCGGGTACATTGCAGGCAATGAATGCAGAAGAAACCACACAAGCCCAAACCCGAGAGGCACTTTCGATTGCAGAAACACAAACTGCTGAATTTCTGCTCACTCAAAATGCGCTCACGCCAACATTCGACTTGAATGCCCAACAAGCAAGTATCCTTGCCGAAACACAAACCGCGCAGGCAAATAATATCAATGCCACCCTGACCGCGATTGCAGGCACGAGTTTGCCCGAAACAAATAACACGATTGGGGATGTTGCACTCACTGCAACCGCGATTGCCAATGCGCTTCGTAACCAACCGACCCAAGAAAATATTACCCCAACAGGCGGGGCAATTGTCTCTCGTACACCCGTCCCAGACCCAGATATGCCCGATAGCGGTTTATTTGATGATTTTGCGGGTGGTGGCAGTATGGCGACCCTCGCGCTGATGGCATTTGGGCTAATCGGTATTATCTTTGGTGCGCGTGTTTTGCGCGAAAGTAATAATCGCAAAAGCTAATTTCTCATGAAATAATTATTTTTCAAAAGACACAACGCCCAGTTGTGTCTTTTTTATTGTGCAAAGTAAACGAATAAATGTTAAAGAATTTGCTAA
>CALDGT010001292.1 GCA_937942935.1 uncultured Chloroflexota bacterium
TAGATTTTGCCCCCATCGGTGCTTACGAGCAATTTATCCATGAACAAGAGATATAATCACCGCCTCACCTACGCCCTAAATTCATCCCCTACACCCCACCCCGCCGACTAGGGTATAATCTCCCGCATGAGAAAATTATTCGTATTCCTATTTCTAATCATCGGTTTAGCCGTTGGCTTGGGATTAGACCTCGCCAACAAGGGTTTAGCATGGCAAGTCGCATGGTCTGTGACGGGCGAAGAAGAACCCATTTCGCAAGTGCGCGGAGTCATCGAATGGCTGGGGAGTGGTTTGCGTCCCCAACCGAACACCGCCCCCATGACCCCCATCAACAATATTGGCGTGCCACCGTATGGCATCAACACCTTTTTGGCGCTCGAAGCCGACCCGCGCAAAGTCGAGGCGCAACTCAAAGCCATCAGCGAGGCGGGCATTGTGTGGATTCGGCAACAATTTTCGTGGCACGATATCGAAATTGACGGGCGCGGGCAATTCACCGATTCGCGTCATGACCGTAATGGCGATGGCACGCCCGACACCGTTTCGGCGTGGGATAAATACGACTATATTGTCGAGATGACCGAAAAATATGGGGTACGCATCCAAGCGCGGTTAGATACCTCGCCCGCATGGTCACGGAGCAATCCCGAAAGTGATGATTTGGGTCCGCCTGATGATATTCAAGATTTTGTCAATTTTGCGGTGGCTATCGCGGAGCATTACAAAGGGCGCATCCATCATTATCAAATTTGGAATGAGCCGAACATCTTCCCTGAATGGGGTCCGCGTGATGTGAATCCAGAAGGCTATACCGAGATGCTGTGTCGGACATACACTGCCCTCAAAGCTGTTGACCCCGATATTCAGGTGATTAGCGCGGCACTCGCGCCAACTGTATCACTCACGGGGCGCGATTTGAATGATTTTGTGTATCTACAACGCATGTATGAGGCAGGTGCAGGTGATTGTTTCGATATTTTATCGGTGCAGGGATACGGATTATTCAGTGGTCCTACCGACCACCGTATGCGCCCCACCACGACCAACATCGGACGGCATATTTACATCCGCGATATGATGGTCAATTATGGCGATGCCCACAAACCGATTTGGATTAGCGAAGCGGCGTGGAATTTTGTCCCGACGGTTGAAGAAAACCCGAATATCATCGGCATCCGTGACCAATTTGGTCAAGTCACGCGCCAGCAAGCCGCCGATTACATCGTCCAATATTACCAACGGGCGAAAGAAGAATGGCATTGGCTTGGCGTGATTAATTATTGGTATTTCACCCGTCCCGATACCGCGTGGGCAAATACCCCGCAGTATTATTTCCGCATGGCAGAACCCGATTTCAGCGATGAACATCCCTATTATACGACCCTGCCCGTGTATGAATCGCTCAAAGATTATATCCTGACCGAAACACCGACTTTATACGCAGGTGTGCATCAAGCCGATAATCATTGGGCATTGGAATATATGCCCGATACGATTGTCATTGCAGATGAATCGGCAGAATTTGGCGAGGCAATCCACACCAATGGCATGTCATTTTATGCTCATCCGTATGGCGGAGGTGGTGAATTATGGGTGCGCTGGCGCGGGGATAGCATCACCCTATGCGCGGATAACGATTGCATCAGCGAAAATGCGTCATCGGATGATTGGCAAACATCTGTAATTGCGCTTAAAACCGATAATCAACGCGCATCTATTCAGATTCGCAACACAGAACCCATTGCCATAGATAGCATCACGATTATTGACCGTCAATTTGCATCACAATGGGGTTATATCGTGGTGGCTGTTGTTGGTGTATTGATGAGTATGATTGTCATATTGGATATTTTAAGAGGGCGTGCACGTGGCTAAAACTCGGCAAATCGGCATTTTAGGCGGGTTGGTGATGATATTGCTCATCGCGTTTTTATTGCGCGTGCATGACATCGGCGGGCAATCGCTTTGGCATGACGAAGGCAATACTTATGTGCAAACCACACGCACCTTCGCCGATAGTGCCGAAAATGCGAGTCGGGATATTCATCCGCCGTTGTATTATTGGATGATGACCGTCTGGACGCGATTCATGGGTAGTAGCGAGGCGGGGTTGCGGAGTTTATCGCTATTCGCCAGCCTCATCACCGTAGCCGTGACGTATGCACTCGGAAAACGGCTATTTGGCACAATTCCCGCCATATTAGCCATGATTTTCATCAGCCTAAACACCTTCAGTATTTATTATGCCCAAGAAGCGCGGATGTATGCGTTGTTAGCGATGTTAGGCGCGTTGGCGATGTGGCTGTTTGTGCGCGTTTTTGACCTCACCCCCCTGCCCCCTCTCCATGTTGGAGAGGGGGAGAAAATCAATTCTCCTCATGAAAAAAGTCCCTTCTCTCCTTCGGAGAGGGGATTTAGGGGTGAGGTTATCTTTTTAATTTTGGTCAACGCCATCGGCTTATATACGCATTATTCCTACCCCCTCGTCATGCTCACACAGGGGGTTTTGGCGGTGTTATGGTTTGGGGCTGATGGATTGCGGATTTACCGCGCCAAAACATCCGCCATGCCACTATTGCGTCTCATCGGCATCTATTTTGTGCTAAATGTGGCGACCATCGCCCTATTCCTGCCCCAATTGCCGACAGCACTCAATCAATTGGGCGGATGGGGACAAGCAGATGCGCTCCTCTCGCCACAACTGGCAATCGCCACCATTTTGGCATATTTATCGGTGGGCATCACACTCGGCACAGGCTTGAGCATCGCTATATTATTCTTTTTGCTCATCGCCCTGCTCCAATTGCCAAATGAACCAAGTCGGATGTGGTGGCGTGTTGCGCTCCCTGTTGGATGGGTGGCGGTTTCGGTGGGATTATTCATGACGCTCGGATTATACCGAGAAGCAAACCTCAAATTTTTGCTCCCCGCACAAATCGGATTCGCGCTGTGGATGGGACGCGGGGTGTGGGAATTATGGACGCTCAAACCACGCCGTAGTGGGCAAAATTTGGAAACTATCCCCAAATTGGCGGCGGGTGTGGCACTCATCAGCGTGATTGCCTTGTATATCAACGGCATATCACCCCTATATACCGATTTTCGGCGCGATGATTATCGTGCCATCGCCCAACTCATTCAAACAGAAGAACGGGCGGGTGATGCGATTATTTTATCTGCACCGAATCAGGCGGAGGTGTTCCGTTATTATTACACGGGGAATGCGCCGATTTATGAACTCCCACGCGGGCTAGGTGGGGATGATGTGGCGACATCCGCCGAAATGCAGACCATTATCGCCACACATGAGCGCATTTTTGCCGTATTTTGGGCGCAATCTGAACGTGACCCGAATAATATCGTGGAAGGGATGCTCGATTCGCAAACGTATGAGGCAGATGGTACATGGTATGGTGGGGTACGGTTGGTGCGCTATGTCGCGCCCGTCACATTTGAAACCGTGAATCCCCTTGATATACCGTTTGGGGATACGATTCATTTGGTATCGAGTGCGCTTAGTGATGATGAATTGGTGGCGGGGGATGTGTTGCAAATTCAATTGGGCTGGAAAACAGATGCTATCATCGAAACCCGTTATAAGGTGTTCATCCAACTCATTGACCAAACGGGGAATGTGGTCGTTCAGCGCGATGCAGAACCCAGCGCATGGAATCGCCCCACGCCAACATGGGGGATTGATGAACTCATCACCGACCAGCACGCGCTCATCATCCCCAAAAATTTACCGCCATCTCATTACACCCTCATCGTAGGGTTATACAATGCCGATAATCCACTGGAACGCCTTTCGATTGGCGCTACGGATTATTTCATCTTAGCCGAATTCACGTTACCCAAAATTGCCATAAAACCTCTAGCTTTAGCTATAGAGATATAAGGCGCTAGTGTATTGCAGTTAAGAATGCGCTAAAATAAAAATATAAAGCGCTTGGTTAATAGGGAAAAAGTGGAATAGCTTGATGCAAAAAGCTGTTGAAGTGCATAAAGCATACAAATACCGACTGTATCGCAACAACAAAATGGATGGTTCTATTCATCATCAAATTAATGTTGCGGGTATGATTTGGAATCACGCACTTGCACTGCAAAAGCGTTACTATAAATTAACTGGCAAATATATTTCCTTACATACCATGCAAAAACATATCGCCAAACTGCGGATGTGTAGGTTTAATTATGCTTATTGGCAGGCTTTGGGGTCGCAAGCGGCTCAGGAAATCCTTGAGCGTCTTGATAAGGCTTATCAACGCTTTTTCAAAAAGCAAGGCGGACTGCCTCGTTTCAAAAAGGTCAAGAAATACAAATCCTTTGTGCTGAAACAAGCGGGATGGGATTTACTGGACGCACAAGAGGGCAAAAAATACCGTAAAATCCGCATTGACAAGAAAATGTATAAATTTGTGTATCATCGTCCGTTAAATGGTGTGATAAAAACAGTCACCATCAAACGAGACTCGGCGGGGCGGTTGTGGTTGTGCTTCAGTGTCATTGAGAAAATGGAAATTCCAGAACATACCAGCACGGGTAAAATCGGCGGTTTTGATTTTGGTTTGACTAATTTCTTGACGACTGATGAGGGCAAAACTATTGAATCACCACAGTATTACAAATGCGATTTGCCACGCTTACGCGCCATTCAAAGGCGTGTTTCGCGCAAGGTGAAGCATAGTAACAACCACAAAGCGGGTATATGGCACATCAACCGCCGTCATATCCGTATCGCAGATAAACGGTTGAATTTTCATTTTCAATTAGCCAATGCTTTATGCGACCAGTATGATGTGATGGTGTTTGAGGACTTAAACCTCGATGCTATGAAACATCTTTGGGGACGAAAGATAAGCGATTTAGGGTTTGCACAGTTTGTTAAAGTGCTGGATTGGGTTGCCTTCAAACGGGGCAAGCGAATTATCCAGATAAGCCGTTGGGAGCGTACAACGGGCAAATGTAGTCATTGCGGTCATACGCAAAAGTTAGAACTATCAGACCGCGTTTTTGAGTGTGAGGGTTGTGGGAACACATTAGGTCGTGACCACAATGCGGCAATCAATATTTTGGAGGCGGGGCATCGCCTAATGCTGTCTCAGTCAATAGAAGTCCTTGCAAATCGTGAGGCTGTTGGTGTTAACGGCAGAAGCCCCTACCATTAGGTATGGGGAGTATGTCACAATAAGTAGCGTGTTGCAATCTGAAATCAAAGTGAGGTCATGTTATGCGCGTAATTATCACAGGTGGAACAGGTCTTATCGGGAGCGCATTGGTCAAGAGTTTGGCGAATGATGGACATCATGTCCACATCCTTAGTCGCAATCCGCGCCAAACCGAAGCCTTGCCCGCTACTGTTCATTTTCATAAGTGGGATGCAAAAACCGCCGATGGTTGGGGGCATTTAGCCGATGGTGCAGATGCCATTATCAACCTTGCAGGCGAAAGTGTCTCTGGCGAAGGATTTTTCCCCAGCAAATGGTCTTGGAAACGCAAAAAAATAATTTTGCAAAGCCGTGTCGAGGCAGGTGAGGCTATCGTACAAGCCATCAAAGGTGCAAGCAAAAAACCAAAAGTCCTCATTCAATCATCAGCCGTCGGTTATTATGGAACACATACAGGTGAGCAAGATGTCACCGAAGATTTCCCCGCAGGCAATGATTATTTAGCCGATGTGTGCAAACAATGGGAAGCCTCTACATCAGAAGCCGATAAACTGGGTGTACGCCGTCCTATTATCCGCACAGGTGTCGTTCTGAGCGCCGATGGTGGCGCATTGCCCCGCATGGCATTGCCTTTCAAGATGAAAGCAGGCGGGGTTTTGGGCAGTGGCAAGCAACAACTCCCATGGATTCATTTAGATGACGAAATTTTAGCCATCCGCTTTTTGCTGAATAACGAAAATGCCAATGGCGTATTTAATCTGTCTGCGCCAAATCCTGTCACCAACAAAGAAATGAGCAAAGAATTGGGCAAAGTGTTGGGGAATATCGTCCCTGCCCCCGTCCCCGGATTCGCCTTTAAGATGATGTTTGGTGAAGTGAGTACCATCGTCTTGGATGGTCAACGCGCAGTCCCAAGTCGCTTATTAGAATTGGGATATACCTTCAAGTATCCAACTATCGCCCAAGCCCTGAATGCTATTTATCGGGCGGTGGTAAAAGCGTAAAAATCTTAAATCCCCAATCTATCGCGTGCCTACATTCGTAGGGGTAGGTTGTAGGGGTGGCATATATGCCGTCCACAAACCATACTATCGGAAATATCATAGGGCTTGCTATGGCAAGCCCCTACAAATCCGATGTTATGTATGGGTATAAAGCATATCATAAAGGATTCTTCTGCATGACCAAACGATTTTTTCTCATCACTGTTTTCCTCATTAGCCTTTTTAGCGCCTCCATTGCCCAAGCTATCCCTGTCGGACCCGATGACGATAATCCATCACTCCCCAAACGGGTCGTGCTTGAGGGGATGCAACAAGTTTGGCAACAATTTAATCGGTGTTCGGCGGCGGCTGTCACCATGCAAATTTCTTATTGGCGCGGTGAACTAAATTATTACGATACCATTCGCGCCCTTAACCCTCGTGATGAAGATGCCAGCACCCGCTTAGATGAAATGTTGGGGTATGCCCAGACATTCGGTTTAGCCGGTATAGAACGGCTCGGTGGCGATTTGCCTATGCTCAAACGGCTCGTTGCGGCGGGTTTTCCTGTCCTCATCGAGACTGTCTATTATGAAGAAGGCGAAGATGCCGCCAAAACATGGATGAGTCATAACCGTGTTATGGTTGGATATGATGATGATAAGGGAGAAGCCTATTTATATGACTCCCTGTTAGGATTTGGCGCAGATAATCTTGGCAAAGCCGTCAAATATGATGAATTGATGGAGCGCTGGCGACAACTCAATTATGCCTATATGGTGGTTTATGAACCCGACCAAGAAGCCCAAGTGCGCGACCTTATGGGTGCAACCCAATGGAACGAAGCCGAAAATATTGTCGCATTGTATGACCGCATTAATAATGTAGATTTGGTCGAAAAACCAGACGATGCCTTCAATCATTTTAATCTGGGGACTGTTTTGGCACGTTTGGGGCGATATGATGAAGCCGTTGTCGCATACGATAAAGCGCGTGAAATCGGCTTGCCCTTCCGTATGATGTGGTATCAATTCGATATTTTTGAGACATATCTCCAAGTGAGTCGCCCTCAAGATGTGCAAACCCTCGCATGGCGTGTGATTGGTGATGCACCCGGTGTCGAAGAAATGTATTATTATCTTGCACTATCTTATATCGCCACCGATGATATGCCCCGTGCCATTTCTAACCTTGAACAAGCCTTGTGGTATAACAGTAATTTTACCATGGCGGCAGAACTCCTTGCCCAATTAAATAGCTGAAAGGATTTTTTATGCGCCGATTGTTATTGATATTACTCCTCATCCCAATTGGGATATTGACGGTATCTGCACAGGAAGAAACACCTGTCCCTACCCCAGAAGTCACCTATAGCCTCACACCTGATAGCACGCTAGACATTTTATGGATACGCATGGAAAATCGCTTAAATCCCTATGGTGAGCCTCAGCCCATCATCAGAGGCGAAATTTATAACCCAACAGAAACAAGTTTGAGCGATATTGAACTCTATGCTTATGGATATGCCAATGAAGGGGATGAAGAATCTGTAGCAGAGGGCTTTGGGTATCCTGTCACCATTTGCGGTTTCGTCCCATTTGATTTCACTATCCAGCCCATGACCAAACAATATTTTGATATTCCGCTCGAAATTTACGAAGAAGCCCCTATTTCGCATCTCATCATTCAAGCAGTGGGATATGAATCCGATACTATCGCAGAAGCCGCCCCCCTCCCCGACCACATCACCCAAATGAGTGATGATGAGGTGGTAAGTGTAGAATTTCCACGTAATGAACCTACACGGTATGCGGTTGGATGCGAAAAACAACCATTCACCACATGGAATTGGTTTGGATATAACGCAGAGTCTCAAGCCTTTGAGCCGATGGTGCATCCGGGAGTTGAGCAAATCACCGCCCAAACACGGGAGCAAATGCGCTTGCGTGATGATGCCGAGTTTAATCATTCATTCGTCAGCATTGCACCCATCTCGCGCAGATTGGTCTTTCAGACAGGGGTGAATCATTTTTATACCGCCCAACCCGATGGTAGTAATCGGCGCTATGTCCATCAAGATTTATCGCGCTTTAGCTTACAAGGGATTATTTGGACGAGCGACAATGACGCCTTTTTAGCTTATTATTTTGGGGCATTTGGCGAAAAAGTGCGTTATTTTACCGCCCGCGCCAATTCTGAGTGGATTAGTCGCTCGGTTTATGGTGGGACTGTCTCATTCACGGTACCCGGTCCAAATGCACAAGGGACAGAAGTGATTATTACTACCGATGAATTGGGTCCTGTTGGCTATTATGTCAAACACACCTTTTTAACCGCCAATTACTTGTTATTTGAGGCAGACCCGCCGGGCAATAATTATCCCGCCCCTGTTTGGATTCAACGACAAGGCATAGACCGCGCTTATATTGCCCGCCCAATAGATGGCGTGCCGACATTACAATGTTATAATCTCCGCACAGAAACCCTCACAACCCTCACCGCACTCCCTCTCAATTTGACAGAGAATGACCGCGCGTGGATGTGGGTTTCGCCAGACCTTTCTATCCTCATGCTCTCGCAAAATGGGATTGCGGGTGGCTTATGGCAAGTGGATTTGACCGCTTTGCCAGAATGTGAGTAACTATTATGACAAAAACATATCGTTGGGGCATTTTAAGCACAGGTAAAATCGCTCATAAATTTGCACAAGATTTAGCTCATGTGCCAGAAGCACAATTAGTCGCGGTTGGGTCTCGTAATCTTGCCAGTGCAAATGAATTTGGCGATCAATATAATATCCCGCACCGTCACGATACTTATGAAGGGCTAGTGAATAATCCAGAAGTGGATGTGGTGTATATCGGCACACCCCACGCCTTGCATTATGAAAATAGTTTGTTATGTCTTAATGCAGGCAAAAACGTTTTATGCGAAAAAGCCTTCACCCTCAACGCCAAACAAGCAAAAGAAGTCATTGCACTTGCTCGCCAAAAGAAATTATTCATCATGGATGCCATTTGGACACGCTTCATGCCCAGTATTTTTGAATTGCGTCGCATTTTGCATGAAGGAATCATTGGCGATGTACAAATGATGAATTGCAGTTTTGGCTTCCGCCCACCCTATGACCCACAAGAACGCCTGTTTAATCCTGCACTCGGTGGCGGGACATTGCTCGATATTGGCATTTATCCCATTCAACTTGCCTACATGATTTATGGCGAAGAACCCCAAGAAATCATTAGCTCGGCATATCTTGGCGAAACAGGCGTGGATGAGCGCACCTCTATGATTTTCCGATATAGTGGCGGTAGATTCGCTACACTCACAACATCATTCACCAATCAAATGTCAAATGATGCGTATATCTATGGCACAAAAGGTTATATTCATCTGCAAGCCCCATTCTGGCATACCCCCAATTTATCATTGTATGTGACGGGACAAAATCCGCACCTCATCAGCAAACCACTGACTGGGTTTGGGTATGCCCACGAAATCATGGAAGTCCATGCGTGCTTAGATAAGGGTCAGACCGAAAGCCAATGGATGCCACTCGATGAAACAATCGCCATCATGGAGACGATGGATGCCCTCCGCGCCCAATGGGGCGTGAAATATCCACAAGAAAAATAATCCGTTTTACCGTTTGGCTGAGAGGTTAACACCTTCAGTATAGTCATTGCATCCCTAAAACAGATAAAGTGTATTGTATACACCTACCTGTTTTGGGATGTAATGGTTGTTTGGGGTCATATTTAGGATTATATATCCGCCATC
>CALDGT010001293.1 GCA_937942935.1 uncultured Chloroflexota bacterium
AATAAGGGCTGGGTGGGCGAAAATTTGACATCATTAACCCAACTCATGTGACCAATGAGAAAATCGGGTTTGGCACGGGCTAATCCGCGCAAATTGCTACGGTCAATTTTCCACACGCGCACTGTGCTATCCATCCCACCTGATGCAATCAATTGACCATCATTCGAGAATGCCACCGAATAAACATAACTGCTGTGCAATAGTGGCACGATTGCTTCTGCAATCCCATTCACTTTAATGCGACGAATATCGCGCAGATGCACACTATTATCTTTGGATGTCGAGGCTAATAAATCGCCATCTGGTGAGAAAGCGAGCGAAAAAACGGGTTCATGATGGTCTACAAAACGGGTAAATTCGAGTGGGTCTGGATATTCATCCAAATCCCACATCCGTACCGCATTATCATTGCCACAAGAAGCCAGCATATTCTCTGTGGGCGAAAAAGCCACATCCCACACCAGCGAGCGATGGGCGGTGAGGGTGGTCATGAGTGGGGGATAACGATTCGCAATTTCGCGGTTGCGTGTATCCCATAATTTGACCGTATGGTCATTTGAACAAGAGGCGAGTGTATTGCCATCTGGTGAAAAACGCGCCGCCCGTACCCAACTGCTATGCCCTTCTAGGCGCACCAATTCGGTGAGTGTGCCGATGGTATCTGGGGTTAAGACATCTTCATCGGGACGTTTTTTGAGGCGTGTTTCGAGCGTATTCACCGCATCGCGGGCTTGTTTGGTTTTGACCCATTCAGAGAAGTCTATTGGATTGTCGTTTAACACAGAGGCAAACTCCCCGCTTTCGCGTAAATTGAGCCGTTCCAAAACCATTGGCACAATTTTGACATTATTTTCGATAGCATACGATAATTCTGCATAAACCAATTCGCTGTTCAGTGCCGCCCGACTTTGGATGAGGACAAGATAATTTGCGCCTCGTATTTCATTCATCAGGTGGCGCGTGAATGATTCGCCTTGCATCATACGATTATAATCTACATATAAATCTATCCCGCGCATCCGCAATTGCGTGGCAAGGTAAAGCGCCGCTTCACCATCACTTTCGGCATAGGCGATGAAGACTCGTGTCATGGTATCCCTTTTTTACACTGTCCAATTTATTTTGTACCAGTATGACGGACGAGACGGGCAAGTTCAAGCAAAAAATCAAACCTTAACACAACCCTATTTAGATGTTAAACAGGGTTGTCGTGGGGTTTAATGAAGTCACTAAAATCTTAAAAATGGGTGGGTATTTTGTCATGAGGACTATTCTCTCATGTGACAAGCCGAAATAAATCTTCATATAATGAGTGTAAGCGGTACGTTCTTAGCAGAAAGGACATTTAGGCACATGCCAATCAATCGCCGTGATTTTTTCGCTATGCTCGGAGGCATTAAGCCTACCACCACACCCAATCAGGCGGTGGCGGATGATTTCTCGCCACGTTCACCAGAACTTCATGTTCTTAGTCGGTTGACATGGGGTGTTACCCCCAAAGATATTGCCAATATTCAACAAATGGGGATTGAAGGCTATATTGAGTGGCAACTCAACCCCGATTCTATCCCCGACCCACTCATAGATGATTTTATGTCGAAGCGCCAAGTTTTGAGTATGACTACGACACAATTACGCCAAATTGCCGATGAGCAATATGGCTTTGTCATTGGGAATATGTTGTGGGCGCGGTTGTATCGGGCAACATATAGTGAGCGCCAATTGCATGAATTGATGGTCGAATTTTGGACAGACCATTTCAATATCCCCCTACAAGATTATTTGACTGAAAAAATTATTGATGACCGCGAAGTCATTCGCAAATACGCACTGGGTAATTTCCGCGAATTGTTATTTGCCAGCGCCCAAAGCCCCGCCATGTTGATGTATTTAGACAATGATGTGAGCGATAAAGAACACCCCAACGAAAACTATGCGCGTGAATTGATGGAATTACACACGCTGGGGGTGAATGGCGGTTATACCGAACAAGATGTGGTCGAAGTCGCACGCGCCCTCACGGGTTGGACGATTGAATATGGACGCGATGATATGTTTGTGTTCAATTTGGATATGCACGACACAGGTGAAAAGACCGTGTTGGGTGTGACAATGCCCGCAGGTCGCGGTATTGAGGATGGATTACAAGTTTTAGACATCCTCGCCTATCATCCTTCAACTGCACGTTTTATCGCACAAAAATTATGCCGTCGCTTTATTGCCGATTTTCCGCCCGATTCGATTGTACAAAGCACATCCGAAGTCTTTTTTACCACAGGCGGAGATATTCGCGCTACCATGCGTCATTTGCTCCTCTCAGATGAATTTATGAACGCCTATGGGCAAAAATTCCGTCGCCCAATAGATTTTATGGTTGGGACGCTCCGTGTATTGCGCGATGGGATAGATGTGGATAACACCTATATTTTTATTGACCCATTAGAAGCGATGGGACAATTGCCGTATGCGTGGCATCCACCGAATGGGTATCCAGATGTGGCTATGGCGTGGTTGAATACCAATGGATTGCTCTATCGTTGGAATGTTGGGTTGAATATGGCACTTGCTGGCGAAGGTTATGCCGAAGGGATTGCCCTCAATTTGGATGCAGTGATTCCGCCTGTTGGGACAGTTGGGGAATTGGTAGATATGGTCGCTGAACGCATTTTGACGGTATCGCTCCCCACCGATTTACGCCAATTATTTATTTCATTGGTGACTGTGGATGGTAACGCCGATATGCCATTAGATGACCGCCTCCGCAGGACATATTTGCCCACATTGGTCGGTTTGATGATAGCCTCTCCCCAATTTCAATGGCATTGAGCGATAAAAGGATGATGTGAGATGAGTATTACACGCAGACA
>CALDGT010001294.1 GCA_937942935.1 uncultured Chloroflexota bacterium
GGCAGTTACTTGAGACATCGAAGCGACTTTTTGCGCCAATTTAATCGCCTCATTCAAATAGACTTCTACAGGGTAAACAGCATTGACCAATCCATAATGTTTGGCTTCATCGGCAGATAAGCGACGGTCTGCGAGGCACATTTCCATCGCAATGGCTTTGCCAACGGCACGGGTGAGGCGTTGTGTGCCACCTGCACCCGGCAAAATGCCCAAATTGATTTCGGGTTGCCCAAATTGAGCTGTTTCTGAGGCGATAATCATATCGCACATCATAGCGATTTCGCATCCACCACCGAGCGCGAACCCACTCACAGCACCAATTATTGGTTTTCCGACTCGTGACATGCGACTCCAATCGGTAAAATCGCCACCCGACATCATGGTGACGGCGGTTGTATCCAGCATTTGTTTAATATCTGCCCCTGCCGCAAATGCGCGGTCATCCCCAGTGAGGATGATGCACCCGATAGATGGGTCACGGTCAAAGGCTTCCATCGCGGTAAAAATTTCGCCAGTGAGCTGACTATTGAGGGCATTCAGGGCTTTTGGGCGATTCATGCGGATGAGTCCAACACCAGAGGCGGGTGTTTCAATCAAAATTGTTTCGTAAGTGGTCATAAAAAATGCTCCTTTTAGGTAAAATTATTTTGCAAGATATTTTAGCAGGCTGTGGCGGACATCCGCTATCGGTAGTCCGCCAGTACAGGGCTATTTTATTTGTGAAGGACGCTCAATGCCTCGACCATTTTTCTGGCGGCAATTCCACGATGACTCAATTCATGTTTAATCATCTCGTCTAGTTGCCCGTATGTTTTATCATAGCCTTCTGGGATAAAAATTGGGTCATACCCAAACCCTTTGCCCTCATCAAATTCTTGTAGGGCAATGCTCCCACGACAAACCCCATGTGTTTCTGCAATAATACCATCCGGTGAGGCGATTACAATCACACATTCAAAATAAGCGGTGCGTTTTTCTGGTGGGACATCTTTTAATTGCTCAAGTAAATATTTTCTGCGCCCTTCGGCGGTGTGAATACCGCCATAACGAGCTGAATAAATGCCGGGTGCGCCACCTAACGCATCTACACATAATCCGCTATCATCAGATAATGCCCACCTGCCACTGGCTTTGGCATAAGCAAGGGCTTTAATTTGGGCATTTTCGGCGAATGTCGTGCCAGTTTCTTCGACATCCATCGCCGATAAGCCAACATCACGCAAACTGAGCAGACGAACATCTGCCCCAGTGAGCAAAACTTGATATTCATTGATTTTACCTAAATTGGTCGTGCCAATGACGATTTGTCGCACCTTACACCTCATCTTATTTTTGTGAGATAATCGTTTGAAAATGATAACGAAGGACATTTTACCATGACGAACCCCAAACAGTTGCTAGAGAAATATGATATTCAGCCCAAAAAGAGTTTAGGTCAAAATTTTTTGAATGACCCAAATGCACTCGACAAAATAATTACTGTTGCCGATATATCGCCTAATGATACGGTGCTAGAAATCGGCGCGGGGACAGGTGCGCTCACCGATAAATTAGCACAAACTGTTAAGCGGGTAGTGGCGGTAGAAGTGGATGACCGATTGTTTCCTGTTTTGGGAGCGCAAATGGGGCATTATACTAATGTTGAATTGCATTTAGCTGATATTTTGCAGGTGAATCTTGCCCAAGTGATGGGAGATGAGCCGTATGTGGTGGTGGCGAATGTGCCATATTACATCACCAGCGCCATCTTGCGACATTTGCTCGAAACATCTCACCGCCCTACCAAAGTGATTATGACCATTCAAACCGAAGTGGCAGAACGAGTGATTGCCAAACCACCCGATATGAGTGTGTTGGCGGTCAGCGTGCAATTTTATGGCAAACCCGATATCGTCGCCCGCTTCAACCCTGCTATTTTTTATCCACGCCCAGAAGTTGGGAGTGCGGTTTTGCGTGTGATAACGCATCCTGCACCGATTTTAGAGATACCCAGTGAGGCATTATTTTTCCGCGTGGTACGGGCAGGTTTTGGGCAAAAACGCAAGCAACTGAAAAATGCGTTGGCGGGGAATTTAGCCATCAAATCCGAAGAAGCGAGTGCTTTATGCACAGGAGCAGGTATAGACCCCATGCGACGCGCCGAAACATTGACCCTAGAAGAATGGGCATCGCTCACACGGGCATTTGCGAATTGGAGAGAATCGAATGGATGAGCCTAAAATAAGAAAGTTCCCTACTGAAATTTTTGGATTACCCTATACTGATTTATCACCCGAAGCCCAATCCATTCGCCAAACACAGCAGTGTCCATTTTTAGATGAGTTGTGCAAAAAACCGCGTAAAAGCGAGCCACATGTTAAAGTAGGAATTTGTAGTGTGGGTTATAAGGTTACAGACGATTATAAGCCTGTGATTATTTGCCCACATCGGTTTGATTTAGCCGTTATTCAAGATGTGATTCGGACGAATTATTTATCTGGTGAGATAGCGTGGTTATCTGAAGTATCGCTAGGTGCAACGACTGGTTCTGTGGATTTTGTCGGTGTGCATACACATCAGGGTGAAGTTGACGATTTCGTGTGTATCGAAATTCAAGCCGCTGGTACAACCGGTACACCATGGCAAGCTGTGTTAGACCATCGCCAAACAGGGCAATTTTCTACAGATAATTATCCCTTTGGAATTAATTGGGCAAATGAGTTTGCCAAGACGATGATGCAACAAGCCTATAAAAAGGGGTTACTATTGGAGCGATGGCGCAAAAAATTAGTATTTTTTCTTCAAGATGTGGCGATGGATTACTTGGTTGCATCTTATGATACACAAGGACTGCGCGATGCCAACGAAGATGATATGATTCATTTTTGCACACTTCAAATGCGGTGGGATGATGTTGAAAATCGGTGGAAACAGCATTTGCATCAACGCTTTAGCACAGATACGGATGGTGTTCGGCGCATGTTGGGCGGGCTGTCTGAAGAAGCACAACCTACCCAAGCCGATTTTATTGCTACATTGACTAAAAAATTAAATCAAAAGAGGACATAATTGAGTTGATTTTCGATGCTCTTGATATAATCCTCGCTGATGTCTATGCCAATAGCATATCTATTGTGATGGAGTGACGCAAAAATAGTGCTACCTGTTCCAACGAATGGGTCTAATATAATTCCATCGGGTGGGCAGGTCGCTAAAATCGGGATACGCAATAAATCTTGCGGAAAGACAGCATAATGATTTGTATGCCGATTTTTGACCCCATCTTCTGGGACAAGTCGCCACACATCAGAGGGCGCAAAGCCTTTTGCATAACTTTTCATGATGAAAAAGCCTTTTTGCTCTAGTTCTCTGGCACGTCCACTGGTCTTATTGCCATTACCATGTAATGTGCGCTGATTTCCACGAATTGTCATGCGAAAATCAACCACATGCCCATCGCGGATTTGCTGAAGGGTTTCTTCTAGTGCAATTAAAGCATTTTTCTTTTCTTTCTCTGTCAAAATATCTGAACTAGCAATTTGTGAACGATATTTTTTTCCGCTTACCCCTGTAGCAGATGTCGCATTTTCACCTGTTGAAATGGGCATGAGGCGTGGTTTGATGCGAATATCATCCATATTATAGTAGTAACGCTGATTTTTGACGAAATGAAAAATATGCTCATGATTATTTCTAAGTCTGTCTGTGACAGGTTGTGTGCCTTTTAATTTTTCCCATATCACATCATTACGTAAAATCCAACCGGTATCTTGCAATGCAAGTGCAACCCGCCATGGAATACCGAGTAAATTTTTATTCACATAAGTATCACCTAAATTTAGCCATAATGACCCTGATGGCTTGAGAATGCGGTGAATTTCGCAAAAAATTTGTGTTAGGTGTTGAATATATTCTGGCAATGTTTCTTCTGTACCGATGATGAGTGATGAATTGGTATCCGCAATGGCATATTCCCGCAATTGCCAGTAAGGGGGTGAGGTAATCACACAGTCAACACTATTCGATGAAAATTTTTTTAGGGCATCATACGCATCTGATAAGATGACGGCATAACGGGCTTGTTTTTTGAGGACAGATTCTAATGGGGCATTTTTCATGTGTGATAATTCCATTCATCTTGATTCAAAATTTATATTAGCACAAAAGTAC
>CALDGT010001295.1 GCA_937942935.1 uncultured Chloroflexota bacterium
CCATATCCAACGAAATGTGAAAGGCTTCATGGAATTCATCCCATGTCCACTTTTCGCTAAAATCCCACCGAATAATTGTTTTTGCTTCATCATCCCAACAAACTGAAATGCTCATGATACATTGCCTTTCTACTTACTTGTATTGACGATGTTTTTGGGAAAAATGTTCCCGAATTATGCCTCCACTCGGCGCATCCGTCGCACTGCCATCACGACCATGACAGACGAAAGGAGCATATATACGACGATGAAAATGAGCCATGGGGCAATGACGGGCAAACGACTGCTATCACGCAGAATCATTTCATAAAAGAACACCCCTTGTTGGTTGACCAGCAACTCTTGAGATTTAAGCGCCACGACAATCGGATTTAGGCTATCTGCAATCGCTTGTAGATAAATCAGAAACCCTTGTGCAGTAATGCTTGCATTTGCCCCAGAGAATAATTCGGTCAAAAAGCGGGTGAGGACATTTAATCCAAGCCAAAAGCCAACGGTTATTGCAAACGCGAGTGCATATGCCCTCACACTGGCGGTAACTGTTCGCTCTACAGTGGTCGAAAAATATAACCCGACTGTGCCAAAGGCGATTGCCATCACCATCAAAATTAAAAAGGCGATTGCCACCTCAACTTCGGTCACACCACCAAATAAAAAGGCGATACTTTGCAAGGGAATTGCCGCCAATAACAATAAAAAGATGTAACTGAGGGCAGATTGTAATTTGCCGATGATGAAAGATGGTTTTGGGAGCAGGGTGATATGGAGCAAGTCGTATGTTTTGCGCTCACGCTCATTGCTAATTGCGCCTGCGGTGAAGGCTGGTGCAATGAATAGAATGAGGAGCAGTTCTAGCCCAACAATCCCACCAAATAAGCGCCGTCCCAATTCCCCTGTGACAGAAGTGAGTGTGATGGGGCTGTTGTTGCGTTCTATCAGATAAACCAAAATGGCAAACCCACTCATTAATGCCAAGTACACACTGAGGACGACAAAGGCGCGTGCGCCACGCATCCGTTCACGCAATTCTTTGAGCATGAGTGGATTCATCCGAAAAGCGCGTAAATCGGTGCGGATGCTAAAAAATAGATAAATGCTCAAGCCAATGGCAATGATAGCGGGGGTGTATCCGAGCATGATGAGCAAACCGATATTGAATACGAGCCAAAATAATAAGGCTAATGGCGACCAAAACTCGTGCGCCACCACCCCGACCATCACCCAGATGACTGCACAAATATTGCCCACTGATAATAAAATAGCGATGAGCAACCCGACATCTGCCACGCCTGTAAATGAGGTTAAGACGATTTTTGTGAGGGTGTTAAAGAGTGCGGGTGAATTGACCCCTGCAACAATCCCCGCGATGGCTAGGATGAGTGAAATCCCACCATAAATGAGCGCACCATAACCAAGCCACTTGCCCGCCATAGACAGGCGAATTTCTCTTGGGGTGAGCAAGTCATCTTCATAATAGGGTGTGAGCGTGGTTTCCATAAAATATCACACTTTCTGATAACGAACAGTAAGAGATTGTATCTTACCGATATTTATCAGTGTATTCAATTCAAAAGCACACCACAATAGAACTAATTGTGGGATATTTATGGAGAATAGCGCATAGAAAGCGTAGCCTAATAGTCCTGTTTACGTCTTTCATAATGAGGTATGCTAAAAGTACCATTCGGGAACATTTTCGGTTTATGAATCGTCTTGAATTCATTATAAAATAGATAGGAGTAGGGGAATTACAAAGGGTTTCCCTAAACAGTTTATGGTGTCAATATCACAACAAAGGGTTACTATGCCAAATGAAGGGCAAAAAACGCCTGTAAAACAATCAACGCGCCGTCAAAAACCGACTGCATCTCGGCGTACTGTTCAACGTGGACTCATTGCACAAATCAGCACCGCACTTTTTCAACCGATGACATTTTTCGAGACATTGCCGACTATGCGCCAAACCCGCCAATGGTTATGGGTTGGGTTTATCATTTTAGCCCTCATTGGGTTGAGCGCAGTTCAACAGACCAATAGTTTAGCAGAATCATCACCAACAGATGATTCTGGTTCTGTCCCCATAACCGACCCATTTGGGGGTGGTGGCGA
>CALDGT010001296.1 GCA_937942935.1 uncultured Chloroflexota bacterium
TACACAACATCGGCAAAAGCGTCACCATCCATGTTTAAACGAGCCACCTCATGTATATGAAAACTATCGGTTTGTCCTGTTTGTAGCGCAATAAGGGCAAGCGGACGGGCAACACCGCGCATATCCACAACACCACGCGGGGCATCGAGCATGGCGGTGAGTAGCCGTTGGCGTGTGATGGTATCTTGTGGCATATTCGGAAAACGCCATGCGAGTTCATATTGCATCAATTGAACTGCATCATTCAGTTCATCGTAATCATGACTTTTGCCGAGCAAACTGATAAAGACATCTATCAATTGTGGCGCAGACCATAACCGCAAGGCATAACGCTCAATGGGTAAATCCGGAGACACGGCTAATGGGTCTGGTGGGCGTGGTGTATTGGTGGCAAATAATTGAGCGGTGCTAACCGATGGATTCGCAAACATCGCCATTATTATCAAAAAAGAACATCCAATTAATAAGCCAATTGAAATGCGGAGTCGTATTTTCATAAAAATCTCCTTATTCGCGCGGTTTGCCGGGGGCAAATAACAAACCTAAGAATGGCGCAATGGCAATAGCAATCATGCCTCCCATCGTCACCCAAAAGCCCAACCCAATAAATTGACTCGGAGAAGTCAGCGCAACCCCTTGTGCGGGTAATTCGGTCATCATATTGACCCCTGTCTTGCCGATGACCATCAAATTATTGATGGCTGTCGTATAAAAATAAGCACATGCCCCAACACCCAATAATCCAAATACAATGCTAAAGAACCAAACTGCACCACTGGGAGAGAGGAGTAATAACAACCCAAGCAAAAAAGCGAAACTTGCCGCCACAGGCACAGCAATCAACGAAAAATCAACGACTTGAGGGGTATATTTCAGTTGGTCTAAGACCACATTTACCCCAATACGAATCGCATTGGGGTCTAAATTTGCATTGCCCAAGCCCAAAGAACCTAAATCTACACCACCAAGCCCTTCTGTAAATCCACCCATAAATGATTCAAAGATTTGTGGGTCATTAAGCGCATCGAGAAAAAAATCTATCAACCCGCCTAAGCCGAATGAGCGCAAAATATCTTGTGTGCCAATGATATACAGCATGGTATCTAACCCTGTGGCATTGGTGCGAATCGCGCGTAAGCCGCTAAGCCCTCGTTGTAGCAGGCGTCCTTGTTCACCTAATAAACCCAATTGGCTCTCGGCAGACCGGATTTCGGGCGCATTAAAAATTTTTTGTACCTCAGAAATAACACCGCCAACTGTATTCATACTATTCACATTCACATCAACTCCCAATGCAGATAAGTCGTTCATCTGTGTCAATTCTGGGATATCTGATGTATCAACGGGTATCCAACCGAAGTCTATCCATGGGAGGGCAAAAAACCCGATGAGCGAGGCAGTTGCGCCGATAAAAATAACCAACGCAAAAAATTGTTGAATGGCATTGAGTTTCTTTGGAGCAGGTGTATCGGCAACACCCAATTTTTGCATCTCTTTTGCCGATGGCATGAGCAACCGCTTGGTATCTTCGGGACTCAAGCCTGTGATATTCATCGCCAAGCCCATCGTATAGGAATCATAGAACAAACGGGGATTCGCCTTAAATGCTTTCTTGAGCAATTCCACTGCCTTGATATTATTCCCACGCACATTCCAGTCCATCGCCTGCTCTACAAACGATTTTGCGCGTTCTTCTGCAACCGCAGAGACTTGCATATTTGATGGTAAGGGAATATCGTCATCGTCTGATGCGATAATATCATCGTCATCGCTGGCATAAAGTGGGTGTTGGCGATGAGAAGCACCAGAGACAGATGTGGCTACTTCTTCTTCATCGTTATCAGCGTATAAATTGTTATAACGCGAATAGGCGGTATCTTCTTCATCTTGGTAATCATCCGATTCATCAATGGTTGGTTGTGGGGCATTTTTTTGGATGTATGCCCCCGCTTTTTTGGCAAGTTCACGGATTTCGGGGTCGGAATCAGTTTTATACACCTTCGCCAAATAAGGCAATGCGTCTCTATCGAGAGATTTTGCCAAATAAGCCACCGCTTTTTTGCGTTTATCGGGGTCACTACTACTAAGTGCTTGAATGATACGTGGGTCTATCATCTTTTCCTCTTAATGAGAATTTATCGTAATGCAGGTTATTTTAACGCATAACAGGGTTTTATGCTTGCGATTAAACCCGTTCTTAACCAAAGCAGGTTATAATGAACACCTATCAAAATGATAATTATCATGAGGACATAATTGTGATTTGGTGGTTTTTATGGCTTATTTTATTGATTGGAGACATACCTATGCCCGAAATCCGCATATTGACCGATATTCCTTATAACACGGCGGAAGATGCTCACCCACGACAAGTTTTAGATTTATACTTGCCCACAAGCGAAAATTTTCCGATGGTGTTATATGTACATGGTGGCGCATGGGTGGGCGGCGATAAAAATTTATACGCCAATATTGGCAATACATTGGCAGAAGCAGGCTATGGGGTCGCAATTATCAATTATCGGTTATCCCCAGAATTTACCCACCCCGCGCACACCCAAGATGGCGCGATGGCGGTGGCTTGGCTTGTGGAACATATCGCAGAATATGGCGGAAATTCAGAGGCATTATTTCTCACAGGGCATAGCGCAGGTGGTCACATGGTGAGTTTGCTCACACTAGACCCACAGTATTTAGAAGCGGTGGGTGTTGACTCGTCTATTATCAAAGGGGTGATTTCTTATAGCGGATTATATTGGATTGATGATTGGATTATGAACTGGGCAAAAAATGCCTTTAGTAGTGATGAAACCGAGCGTCAAATCGTTTCTCCGATTCATCTGGTGGAAGATGCTCTCGAAAATAGCGACATCCCACCTTATTTGATGATTGCCTCAGAAAATGATTATCCCGAACTCTTAGTTGAACAAGCCGATATGAGTGCGGTGTTCGACAAATTTGAGGTGGAGTATGACGCCCAGGTTATCAATGAGCGCGACCATTTTGGATTAGTGACCGCCATCGGCACACACAATGACCCCACCACCGATATTATCATCGCATGGCTAAATAATTTGCGTAAGGATGATTAATCATGCCCCGCCTATTCATCGCACTCCACTTGTCCGAATCCGTCAAAAAAAGTTTATTACGCCTCAAGATGACCATCCCCACCGCCCGTTGGTCAGATGAAAGCCAATTTCATCTCACATTGCGCTTTTTGGGGGATGTTGACACATCAAAAGTGAGCAAACTTGAATCGGCATTAGCCAAAATACAAGCGATACCCTTTGAGATGGCACTCAAAGGAGTGGGATGCTTTCCTGAGAATATTAAAAAACCGACTCGCGTATTATGGGCGGGGCTATCTGCACCAAAAGCATTATATGATTTGCAAAAAATGGTGGAATTAGAATGTATTGGGACGGGATTTGGGGAACAAGATAAGC
>CALDGT010001297.1 GCA_937942935.1 uncultured Chloroflexota bacterium
TTGGTGTTTCGGTTGGCAAAGATGTCTCTGTCTCGGTTGCGGTCGCCGTGGGGATAATATCAGTTGGCTGTGGCGATGGCGATAAGGTTGCAGATGGTGTGATTGTCAGGGTTGCAGTTAAAGTGACCTGTGGCAATGGGTTTATCGGCTCTTGGACAACCGCAGGTGCGGTAGGTGTAGCATCTTCATTTGCCCCACATGCCGCCAAAAATAATGCAAGGAAAATGATTACTATCCGTGTTAGATTTTTTGATTTCATCATAAGATTCATCCGTTAGTTGAGTGCGCCTGTTTCCCAAACAAAAATAAAAGTAGGTGTTGTATAACTGGCGCTATCTGTATCATTCACATTGACAACACTAATTGACCATTCATATTCATGGCGCACCAGCGTCTCGGTCTTTGCTTGCCAATCTGTTGGAACAACAAATCGTGTGTCGCGTGTATATGCAGTATATGTCATTCCAGTGTTCAGATTCTTGACGTTTACCCTATATGTTTCGTCTGTGCCTAATGTTCCCGTCGGACTCCAACGCAATGTCACCAGTTCAGTTTGCCTAAATAGCAACAAATTGCTTGGGCTTTGGATAACAGGTGCATTAAATGTTGGTGTCGGGGTTGGCGTTGGGGTTTCGCTCCCCGATGGTGTGGGCGAAAGGGTTGGCGTTGGGGTTGGGGCAGGAACACGAAGTAATTGCCCCTCAAATACCATCACATTACACCGCTCACCGCCCAAATCTAACCCAAAATCACACTGCGAAAATGTCACTTCTGGGTTCAATTGCGATAAGATTTCGATGGTCGCCTTATATTGCAAAGCAATTGTAATGATATTCTCACCTGCTATCACCTGATGTAGCTGAACACCGGGCAATAACGTGGGCGTTGGAAAAAAGGCTTGGTCAAATGCGATATTTTGTGTTTCCACTTCGACTTCTGGGTCAAGTGTTGCTGTCGGGATGCTAGGGTCTACTGTGGGCGTGGGCCACGGAATTTCGAGGACTTGTCCCTCAAAAATTGTACCTGCATCTTTTAAGTTATTAATTTCAACCACCTGTGCAAAAACAGCATCACTAAAATGCCCACACCGCACTACAACATCCCATAATAAATCACCTGTCTGTACAGTTTGCATACAGGGTTCACGAGTTGGCGTGAATGTTGGTGTATCTGTGGGAAGCGGTGTGATAGTTGGCGTGCGGGTTGGTGGTCCCAGTGTAACTGTTGGATGGTTAAATGTGATACTTGGTGTTAAAGTCGGTTCGCTGATAATATCAGAGAGGATTTGTTGTGCATTTCTGAACAAATTAGGGTCAAAGATGATTAAAATGCCCACAAGCATCATCATTACCAAAAATATAAATGCACCTAATAAATAACGCCGACCAGTTGGATGAAGCGCACGCTCCATCAAATCTGTCTCGGCATATTGATATTCATAGTCCGATGTTGTTTTGCGTGGCAAATTGCCTGTCATATCTGTTGTGAGAGGCGTTCCACACGTCATACAAAATGACGCATTAATAGGATTCGCGGTCTTACAGATTGGACATGTTTTATAAGATTCTGGCAAATTATCACCTCTTACATTCGTTCATTAAGGCACCATTATAGCCTTATTGATAGAATGAATGAAGGGACTGATTATGTAAGCGAGCCACGAGTGGTTAAAATTGTACCCGTTAAGGTCTTTTGTGATGGCACATTGGCTTTGGTCAATACGATACAATCTTTAAGAACCACTTCATGACCAACACTCGCGCCACGTTCCAAATAGACATGGGGACCAATTTTCGCCCCCTGCCCCACATTCACTTGGGGATCTATCCGTACAGGCGGGATAATTTTCACAGTATATGGCAACTCACTCAGAATATGGGCATCGTGACCTTCATCTAATAAATGTTTATTGAGTGTCAACAAATCGCGGTCTGCTTCGACCTGCAAAACCCAATTTGCACGGGTCATAATTCCCTTGCCACCATTCTCGATATAGCGTTTGGCAATATCCATAAATTGCCGATTCGATTCTTGATAAGTAGCTTGGTCAGATAATTTCATGATATATTCAACAACAGGCGCACCGCACACAAAAAAATCAATGAGGGTAAGAGCGCGTTTTTCTGGTGTAGAAGCTGTCACAATTTCTTTGACAACATCCGATTCTGTCACCGCAAAGACATGCTGAGGCGCTTGCGACAATGTATTGGATGCCCCACTGAAAAGCAATACATCTGGATTTTCTTCGTAATGATTGAGTAGCGCTTCTGGGAAATGGGTATGTGTAAAGCTATTATAGCTACATACAATAAAGGGTTCATTAATTTTCTGGGCTATCGTCTTAATTGTCTTAACAAAACTATCATTAGGAAATTTGAGGATATAATTCACGGTAACATCTGGCATCCATTGGGTGTTTAAGTAATTCACCACAGCGCCTTCATTTTCGCCAACAACAACTGTATAGTGGCGAATTCCTACCCGATATAATCTGTCCATAATCCGAATAACCAATGGTTTGCCTAATGCGGGGAGCATTGAATGAGCGCGATTATAGGTAAGTTGGCTACGATGCGATAAAGACCCAACAGTGAGAATGACTGCATGTTTGACCAAGTTGAAGTTCCTCAATCTAATCAAGAGGTTAAATATAGATTTCCTGACCTTGATTATAACATGCTCTACTGAGAAAATCATAATTTGTGGGTGGGTAGTCTTTACCTAAATAGGAATTTTGAACTATTCTTTATCGAATTAAATTGGCTTTTGATTATAATAAAGTTCAGAACGTATTGGCGATTTCACGAATTCAAAGGAGTTCAGGGTGAGTGTCAATCAAAAATTATTAGAGTATCATATTAGTCGCTTAAAAGATAAGCGGGTAGAAGTACGACTACAATCAATCCAAGAATTGGTCTTGCTCAATGATGCTGGTGCATTAGAAGCCTTACGCGATGTTTTTAGCAACGATAATGATGTAGATGTCCGTAAAGCCGCCCAAGAAGCGGGGCGAGTCATTTTCAAAAATCAAGTGAACCCCAATAATGCAAGCGGGTGAAGGTTTTCCTTCACCCACAAATATATCAATTATCCCTTTAGCCGATTGAGTTGCTCAATCACTTGTGTCATGCTCGCTTGGAGTTCTGCCAATCGAATCCGTTCTTTTTCCACAATTTCTGGTTTAGCACGGCTCACAAATCCCTCATTATTCAACATCCCTTGTGTTTTAGAAATTTGACCTTCTAATTTTTCGCGTTCTTTAGATAGGCGTTCAATTTCGGCATCCACATCAATCATGCCTTTCAGGGGCAAATACACCGTCACATCGCTGACCACCGCAGAAGCAGAATCTTCTGGTGCAGGCGCATCATCCATCAACAATGTCATTTGGTCAATATTGCACAACCGCGCAAAAATATAGCCATATTGATTGATATTCGCCCGATGTTTGCCCGGTGCCACAATCGCTGATAGTTTCTTACTCGGTGGAATATCATATTGGTTGTTACGAATATCGCGGATTTGGCGCACCATATCCATCAACACACCCATCTGCAATTCGGCTTCGTCATCTATATAACGCTCATCAGTTTCTGCCCATTGTGCCAAAATAAGCGCATCACCTTCATGGGGCAAATATCCCCACATTTCTTCCGTCGCAAATGGCATAAATGGATGGAGCAGACGTAAACCTGTATCCATCACATGCACCAACACCCGTCGCGCCATTTGTTTTTCGGCTTCTGTGCCGTTATATAATGGGTGCTTGCAAATTTCCAAATACCAAGGTGCCACCTCATCCCATAGGAAGGTGCGGATTTGACGACCAGCTTCGCCATATTGGTGGCTATCAAAAAGATATTGAACATTCTTGATAAGCCGATTCAACCGACTCATCACCCAGCGCGAGGGCAAATCGAGTTCAGAAGGCGAAGGCACACCAGCAGGAATATCACCATCTAAATTGCTGGTAACAAAATTGGTCATCTGCCACACTTTATTCAAAAAGTTGCGCCCATATTCGACCCATTCCAAGTCCAAATTCACATCATTACCAGCAGTGCCACTGGTCACAAGCGCAAAACGAAGCGGGTCTGCACCAAATTGATTCACCAATTCAAGCGGGTCAATCACATTGCCCAATGTTTTGCTAATTTTGCGACCCAATTTATCACGTACAAGACCATGCAAATACACGGTATGGAATGGTGGCTTATCGGTGAACCACAACCCCATCATAATCATACGCGCCACCCAGAAAAAGAGGATATCATACCCTGTTTCCATCACATCTGTCGGATAATAGCGTTGCAAATCAGGTGTATTATGGGGCCATCCTAATGTGC
Source organism: uncultured Chloroflexota bacterium (assembly GCA_937942935.1). Taxonomy (GTDB): domain Bacteria; phylum Chloroflexota; class Anaerolineae; order Aggregatilineales; family Phototrophicaceae. Next base: position 4,347 of record CALDGT010001297.1, read on the forward strand.
TAAAGGGCCACAACCCACTGCTAAACCATGTGTCTAATACATCTTGTTCGGCTGTCCAACCATCGCCAGTTGGCGCGTTTTTGCCAACATGAATCCGACCATCATCATGCACCCATGCAGGAATACGATGCCCCCACCACAATTGACGGCTCACACACCAATCTTCAATATTTTCCAACCAGTGATAGTACACTTTCTCAAAATGGTCTGGGACAATTTTAATTTGTCCCGTTTTCACCGCATTGAGCGCCTTTTCTGCGAGGGGCTGAATTTTCACAAACCATTGTGTGCTAATCATTGGCTCAATAATTTCACCACCGCGTTGGCTACGTGGCACAATCGTGGTGTAATCTTGTGTTTTAATCACCAAGCCAGCCGCTTCCATATCTGCCCACAATTTTTTACGACAGTCATAACGGTCTAACCCTTCATATTGCCCCGCATTGGTATTCATCGTCGCTTTGCGCGTCAACACACTAATCATGGGCAACCCGTGTTTTTGGGCGATTTCGTAATCGTTAAAATCGTGCGCGGGGGTGATTTTTAACGCACCCGTCCCAAATTCTCTGTCCACATACTCATCACCAATCACAGGGATAGGGCGGTTGAGCATTGGCACATACGCTGTTTTACCAATCAAGTGCTTATAACGGTCATCTTCTGGATGCACCGCCACTGCTGTGTCCCCCAAGATAGATTCGGGGCGTGTGGTCGCCACAGGGATAAATTCCCCGCCTTCAATTGGGTATTTGAAGAAGAATAATTTCACTGTTTCTTCTTCACGTTCCACTTCCAAATCGCTGACGGCTGTCTGCAATCCGGGTGACCAATTCACCAAACGCGGACCGCGATAAATCAGCCCTTGTTCATACAATTTGATGAACACCTCTTGCACCGCTTCAGAAAGACCTTCGTCTAAGGTGAATCGTTCCCGTGACCTATCGCAACTGGCACCCAAACTCCGCAATTGACC
>CALDGT010001298.1 GCA_937942935.1 uncultured Chloroflexota bacterium
TTTTTTTTTTTTTTTTAATTGCTTGGAATCCAGAGGTAGTAAGTCGTCCCACCCCCAGCAAAACCGCCAGGAAATTGTTCCCAGTTTTCCCAAGCAATATTGCCATAAATGAGTGCGCCATTGTCAAATGGCACACAATATAAACGTCTTAAATTTCCAAGCATGGCGCTATATTTCTTGATTTCTTCTTGGGTGACAGGGCGGAATTGTTCGTTGCCAAATGGCGAAGGTGCGGGACCTGACCCACCTTCAAAAGAAATAAGAGGTACGTTGCTAGTGGTCACAAATTTGCCCCCCGACGTTTTGTTTTTATCGGCTAAACGGATTGATTTTGCATCATTTTGGATAATCATTAGATTGCGCTTTCTGCCCATTATGGGCTAATATATTGGGTTAGGTGGAGCTAGACCACATGCTTGCGAGGCTCGGAGGTCTAGCAGGCTTAGGTGAGGGTGGCTTATGCCCTCACCCCGCTACGGCGGTAATCAGGCGGTGAATGTTGCAATGACCGCAACCGGTTTGATGTGGGTAAACGCTGACTTTCCATTTTTATAGTCAACACGTTTGCCACTGCACTCGACTTGGATAACCGCAAATGTGCCTTCGGTATCAGTGCCTTCGGGGAAGGTTGTCCCATTTTTGAAAGATGAATACATTGATTCCATTGATTCAAAGGCGTAATATCCACCACCATGCCCTTCCGAGCAGGCTTGGGTGAGTTTTTTGCCGATTTCATAGCGGGTGGTGGCATCATAAACGGATACCAATTCATCGTCATTCATCCGCACGATTTTGTATGCAACGGTGCTTGTTGGGATAACCCGTTCTGATTTCAATTTACCTGCGGATTTCCACCATGACTCGGCTTTTTCGCTAACGGCTTCGGCGATGACCATTTGTTGCGCTTCGGTCAATTGCGCCCATGTGCGCTTTTGCCCGTTAACAAAGTGATGATAGCCTTGCCCACCACCGTGTTTGTGACTAAAGCCAACATGGATAGAGACCAATCCGTTTTCGTTAACAACAATGGTGCTTTTGCATTGTGAGCGACCCCACCCGCGGCGAGTCCCTTCAAAATTATAGGTCTTGATGACCCCATTTTCGATATATGGCACGATGTCTGACATGGTGAAATAAGTGCTGTCATAATATGAACCTGAGTCAGCAATTTGTGAAGATGTGGTGGTGATGATTGTTTCGTTCATTTTGTTTATCCTTCTTTCCCCCCCCATTGAGGGCGATAATTCGAATGAGATTTGATGTTTCAGATGCTTGCCCGCTTTGCTCTGCCCATATAGAGGGTGTTGGATGTCGCCCGTTTTTGATGCGGTGGTGGATGATGTTCTAACCATTCACCATTTGATATAATGGGCTTGCCCGTGAGTTTGGATACTGTGGGCAAGCCGTTTGGCG
>CALDGT010001299.1 GCA_937942935.1 uncultured Chloroflexota bacterium
AAAATTTGAAAATCATATCGCTCGCTTGCGTAAAATGATGGAATTCGGCTCAGATATTACCGATGACCCCGCCGCCTACATCACCAGCATCAAAGAAGATGTTTTCCAAAAGCATATTTATGTCTATACCCCCAAAGGTGATATTGTAGACCTCCCCGCAGGAGCAACTCCCATAGACTTTGCTTATCACATCCATACCGAAATCGGAGAACGCTGTCGTGGGGCAAAGGTGAATGGGCAACTGGTTAGCCTCAATCATCAACTCAAAACAGGGGAACAAATCGAAATCATCACCATCAATCGTGGTGGACCAAGTCTAGATTGGCTCAATCCAGATTTAGGCTATGTGAACACCCACCGCGCTCGTGCCAAAATTCGCCAATATTTCCGCAAACTAAATCGTGGCAATCATATCACGATGGGGCGTGAAGTCGTTGAACGCGAATTACGCCGTATGGGTGTATCTGACCGCATGTCGTTTGATGATGTCGCCATTTTATTCGATTATCTCAAAGTAGATGATTTTATGGCGGCGGTTGGTGCAGGCGATATTAATGCCGCCCAAATTGCTCATAAAGTGTTGGATGATGAGCGCGAAAAAGAGCGCATGAACGATATTACCAGCGTCGTGCGCGAATCGCGGGCGGTGGTCGAAGGCAGTAGCGAAATCCGCCTCAATGGGTCGGATATGGCAGGGTTACTCTATAACATCGCCAGTTGTTGCAAACCAGTGCCGGGTGATGATATTGTCGGTTACATCACACGCGGACGCGGGATTGCCATTCATCGGCGCAATTGTGCCAATATCCTCACCAATACAGACCGTGAACGCCTGATTGATGTATCGTGGGGCGATGTTCAACAAGAAAGCCGTTATGCTGTACCGATTGAGATTGTTGCTTATGACCGTTTTGGTTTGATGAAAGACATCACCACTGTCATCGCCGATGAAAAAGTGAGTATTTCTAAACTCAGTGTGCAACAACGCCAAGAAATTGCCACCATTCACATGCAATTGGATATTCGCAATAATGACCAATTACGCCGTATTTTATCCAAAATTGGTCTTATCCAGAGCGTATCCGAAGCCCGACGATGCAATACCCCTGTTTAATTTATAGGGGCATGAGCAATGCCCCTATAGTTGCTCCATAAATTCTATCCGATTCCCAAACGGGTCATGCGTATAAAACCGCCGTCTGGGAGCAAGTTCTTCATCCCAAATCACATCGAAATGGACTTGAGCCAATTTCTTCGCCAATTCGTCT
>CALDGT010001300.1 GCA_937942935.1 uncultured Chloroflexota bacterium
CACGCGAGATATTGCTTGATGCACCGTAAAAATACCAACATTTGCGCCCAAAATGGAATAAAATAATGTGCGCGATGGGGGTATCTCCATCATAGGCAATCAGCGCGTGTGCCAATCCCGCCACCATAAAATCACGCCATGCCCGTTCATAATACGCGGGCGGACGGGTTAAAAAATGGTCGCGCTCACCTGTTACCCGATACAAATCGTATAAAATGGGCAAGTCGTCTAGGGTGGCATTTTTGATGATAATCCCTTTTTTTTCGGCGGTGCGGATTTTTCGGCGGGTGTTTTGGCTCATCTCCGCGAGGAGTGTTTCTTCATCACGAGAGAGGTCAATCACCAATGTGTTACGAAATTGCACTTGGTCATCAGAAAAGCGCCAATTTGTTTGTGATAAATGGGCTTTGAGGGATTGCCCAACTGAAACAGGTTTGTCATCGGGTGTATTTGGCACACCTGTGGCAACGGGTATATCGGGGTCAATCTTGAGCCAAATCGCCATGCGTTGTTTTGCGAATTGCTTCAAATAGTCAAGAACAGTGTTGCGGAGCGATTCATCTTCATACGCCAACACTGCACCTTTGGGGACATACATCACACGCAAAAAGGCGATTTGTCGGGTGAGGACGCTCACCATTGCGACAATCTGGTTATTATCATCATAAAATGCGAGGCGGGTCGGTTGCCAACCGGTGGTAATATGCTTAAAATCACCCCACTCCCACGATTGTAAAATGTGAGCATAGGGCAATTTTCTGAGCGTATCATTCCATGTATTGCGGTCTAAAGTATTGCGGTCTAAAATTTCTTCAACACGCATTATGACCGCCTCATGGGGATGAGGAGAATATCATTGGTGATTCTTGTCCCATCGGTTTTGGTCATCCGCAGACGAGCGAAGGTGATGGCATCTACCATGCCCAGACCCACGATAAAATCATCTGTTGTTAGTTTTTCTAGCGAAATGGTCACACACTCGTCTATCTGTTCTCCCTCACGCCATCCACCGGTGGGATAACGATTGCCCATTGGCGCGGCATCGTATTGGTCTATTAATTGACCACTTGGGCTTAGGATGTGGATGAACACATTATAATTCCCAGAAGGGAATTGCAAAGCCGACCATGATAAACAAATCTCTACAGAATTGTCCTTGATAGTGGTTATGGGTTGGGTGAACCCGATTTTATCCCCAAGCCGATAAGCGATATTGACGGTGGTTGGGGGTGCATTAATGGCGATTGTGCCAATATTTGCCACTGTGACAGGGGTTTCATCGCGCCCGATGATGGGCAATTCTGCCAATGTTTCGCCATCATATAATTTGACGATGAGAATATCGCTAATTTGTGTGGGGGCATCTTCTGGTATGCTGACCCAATAAGTTTCTGACCATGTTTGTCCCGCTTCCCAATCGCTGGCGAGCAAATTGCCAGAGGCGGGATAACTATCGCGCCTGACGACATCGGTTTGTGCCGAGTGGAGCGCCACGCGCAAATTTTCGTCCGCAGGGGCTAATGCCCGCCAATAGAGCGTGACCTGAACTTTTTCGTCTGGCAAAGCACGCGGAAATAATGGTGACATGCCGATGAGTTCTGCCACATCTCCAAATCGGAAATACACGGGGCGCTCAATCGTCTCTGGCAGTGGAGCTGTGGTATAGGCGGGGATGAAATAACGGAATAGGGCAGATGTGGCAACCCCGCCCATAATGACGATGACCATCAATGCCCGATAGCGCCAATGGCGGGGCATCCATCCTGCTAAACCAATGGCGATAATCGCCCCCCAACACCCGATGAGAGGGATGAGATAGCGCCCCAAATTCCCCCCCCAATATTTTCCTGAGAGATAAAAGACCGCCGCCACCAATACCACCGTAAAACTGCCCAACACAATTGTGATTTGCTTTGCGAGAGGGGTTGGGAAAAATGGCTTGTTGGTGAACATGGCGCGGATGAACCATAATCCACATCCCAACAGGCTGGCGACTGTCAATATATTGAAATACAGATACAGTTCATCCCCAACCGCGACAATGCCCCCGCCGAACCTTGCCCAGAATGTCTCATAGATGAACACCCCATTTTTGAGCGCCACCTCAAATGAGAAACTGCCGTCTGGGTTAATCGGTTGCGCCCCCGGTATATTGGGGACAGCACTCAGCGCAGTTGGGTCGCCATATTGCACCAAATTGTTGGCATACCACCACCCACCTACGATGAAGGTGATGACCAAAATCCACACCCAATATTTGATATGAGCGCGGGTGAGGAGCAAGGTTAAGCCAATCGGCACAGCCAGTAATAATGTGTTGGCTTTAGATAAAATCGCCATCCCCGCAAAAATAGCGAGTAGGGCGGTGTTTTTCCAGTTGGGTTTATCGCGCAAAATATACAGCATCATCAAAATAGCGAATGTCGCGCATAAAATGGCGAGATTATCGTTGTTCATTACACTGGCAATGTAATTGAATTGTGACCAAAACGCGACACTGCCTAATGCCAACAGTCGGAATGTCCCAGAGTTGGGGAATATCACCTTAAAAATCAAGACACACCCAACGAGGGTTAATAACCCCATGCCTACCGACATCAAGCGCACACTATATAAGGCATGGGCGACCGGGTTGGTCACATTTGGGAAGCGTTCATCTTGACGATGCAAAAATAGGTTATTGTTATCTCCACCGATTGCGCCGATGAGGTCGCTATAATTCCCGCGATAAAATGGATTATAGCGTTTGCCCATTTCTTCGAGTTGGCTGTTATCATACCCACGAATGATGAGCGATGTGAGCCAATAATAGAGAGGTGGGTGATGATACTGCCCGACTAGCGGGGTTTGAATATCTGGTGGGACAGGCGCAACCATGCGTGTTAATAATTCGGCATGGGCATAATGCCCGACTTCATCTGGTCCCTCGAATGGGGGATTGTTGAAGGCATAAACAGTCGCAAAAATGGCGAAAATGCCTAATATCAAAGTTGTGAGGATACGTTCAAAAATCGTCACGAGGTTATGCTCTCATGTTCAAATAGGCTTTATAAGCATTATATACTAATGGGCTATAAATTTTATCCCAAGCCCCAACAGACCGTACTATTTGACCACCCCAACCACGCTTAAATCCATAAACCCCCCATAATCCATCTTCGCGGGTTTGGAATTGGGCTTCAAGGGTGACTTCATCGGCATCGGGGATGCCCCACATATCATACCAGACACACCCATGTGCTTTTGCCCATAAAATAGCTTGCCATTGTACCCCATAACTCGCCATGAGGTTGCGTTTGGTGCTAGAAGATGCTCCATACATATACCATGCGGTTTTGCCTGCTTTATAAACGAATACACCCGCTAATGAATCGCCCTCATGTTCTGCCAAAAATAATGCCGCATCACCTTGTGGGACAGATAATTCATAAGCCAAATCGTAGTAGGCGGGTTCATGTACCCCAAAATCGTTGCGCTCGCCTGTTGTATTCATCATCGAGGTGAATTTAGATACATCCTCATGCTTTGCCTGATAATAATGAATATCGTTTTTGAGGCTTTGGCGAATTTTGCGCCGTGTCCCCTGATTCATCCGACCCAAAATAGTGTCTTCATCACCAGAAATATCTATCATGACAGTGTTCGGCGGCTGGATGGTTTGTGGACTTGGCTTGAATTGTAGTGTGTCAAAATTGGGTGCGGGGTCATCTAAAAAAATACCTGCATCCCATTTGAGAAAACGAGCTTGATTCTTGCGTGCGGTGGTATGGATGGCATCCCATAAGGCTATTTGTGCTGAGTCATCAGAGAGATAGGGACCCATCGGTAAATATGCCATTGTGCCGAGTCGCATGGGTAGGCTACGAAACAAGAGTTGTGTTCCGCCGATGATGGCTTCATCACGCATGAGTGCAACGATTTTGGATTGCCAACCAAAAGCCGATTTAAGCGCCCCAAATGCCGAGAGTTGTAAGGCATGAGCGCGGGGATGCGACCGAACATAAGCATCCCATTGAATGGGGGAGGGTGTTTGTATGGTTATCATGTGCAAAATTAAAGCGCAAATATGGATATAACGCAATGGTTCTTTATGAATGTTGCCTAATTCGGCTATGGGATGAATGAGGCAAATGTGTTAGAATTTCCTCTTGTCGGTTAGCATGGTGTTTTACACTCCACATTAACATGACCAATTTGCACCTATGAGGCGAGAGTGCTATACTTACCCTCGTTTGTGATAAAGAGTGCAAACTAAAGCTATTTTATTTCAATGGATGCAAGCAGGTTTAATTTTTAGAGGTGAAGCCTCATGGAAATCTTGAATCAATGGGCATTTATCGGCATATTTTTTGTCTTAGCGCCTGTTTTGCCTGCCGTGCCAATTATTTTGGCGGCGGTCATCAGTCCCAGAAAACCCAATGCCATCAAACAAGCAACGTATGAATGCGGTGTGGAAACTGTTGGCGATACTTGGGTGCAATTCAAAATGCAATACTATCTGTACGGGCTTATTTTCCTCATTTTTGATGTGGAAATGGTCTTTTTATTCCCTTGGGCATTGGCATATAAGCAACTTGATTTCTTCGCATTTTTGGCGGGGTTATTGTTTATCTTTTTGCTGAGTGATGCCCTTGTTTATGCGTGGCGCAAAAAAGTGTTGGAATGGGTGTAGCTTATGCAATGCGATAATATCATTAATACGCTTGCTCCGTGTTTGGTGAAATCGGGTTGGAATGGCGACCTTGCTAATTTCATCTCGATTTTTTTGGGTGTTGTCATTGTTGCGACATTTCCTTTACTTGTGACCATTGCGCTCATTTGGTTTGAGCGCAAATTTGCGGCTCGTATTCAAGACCGCATGGGTCCAAATCGAGTGGGTCCGTTTGGGTTGTTGCAACCCTTCGCAGATGTCATCAAATTGTTGGGCAAAGAAAATATTACCCCCGCAGGCGCAGATAAGGTGATTTATAATATCGCGCCACCGATGATGGTGATGGCGGTGTTGCTCATTTGGGCGGTCATCCCGTTGTCGCCAATTCATGTTGGGGTCGATTTAGAAATTGGCGCTTTATATTTTGTAGCAGTGGCATCATTTGGCACGCTGGCGGTGATTTTTGCCAGTTGGTCTAGCAACAATAAATATGCGTTGCTGGGCGCGTTCCGTGTGGTGGCGCAATTGATTAGTTATGAAATTCCCCTCGCATTTGCCTTGCTCGTGCCAGTGATGTTGGCTGGTAGCATGAGTATGGTCGATATTACACAAGCACAAGCGGGGATGTGGTTTGTGTTTATGGCGCCACTATCGGCGTTACTGTTCTTTGTTTCATCGCAAGCCGAAACAGGGCGTGCGCCATTTGACCTGCTCGAAGCCGAATCGGAATTGGTGGCAGGGTTCAACATCGAATATTCTGGCATGAAATTTGCTTTGTTCTTTGCGGGCGAATTTATGCACGTCTTTACCAATGGCGTGCTGATGGCAGTTTTGTTCACAGGTGGATATATCGGCATTGGCGGAATCGAAAATAGCATCCCCTTATTAGGGATAGTTTTCTTGTTCCTCAAGGCATCTATTTGGTATATGCTCTCCCTCCTCGTCCGTAATGCGCTCCCGCGTGTGCGGATTGACCAGTTGATGAACTTCAATTGGAAGTTCCTTGTGCCTGTCTCGATTGTGAATATCATCATGATGGCATTCTTGCTCAAAGTAGTGCAAGAACTAGGACTCGCGCCATCGCCAGAACAAGCGAATGATTTTGTGGCGATCATCCCACAAACATTAGTGTTGTTTGCGGGGAAT
>CALDGT010001301.1 GCA_937942935.1 uncultured Chloroflexota bacterium
ACCCCAGCACCTACACAACCAACATCATTATTATCAAAAACATCTACACAAACACAAAATGGGTTGCCCCCTTTGGAAAAATTACCCCTATCAAGACGAGCGCCATCACCAGAACCAGATGCAGACAGACCCATCACAACATTTTTAGAACCCATTAAACCCAAAAAGCCGTTGAAACCTAAAAAAGCGGTTATTGCACGACCAATCACAAAACGGCACATCCCAGATAGTTATTATATGGCTTATCCCCTTATTGGTCGGTGTTTGTTGTGGATTTTTATGAATCCACAACGCTATATTGATTACGCATCCCAAGCCACAGAAAAGCAATCGCGTGCATTAACATCTGCACAACAAACCACATTAACCTTATTATGGTTCATCTTTTTGTTGATTCCCATAGGTGCGGTGGTATTTGGCATCTTCCCCGGTAATCCTAAAGCGATTCAAAACGGGTTTGTTTTGGAACACTGGTTTGTCAGTATCATTGGTTTATGCCTTATTAATATCCTCCTTGCCCCGTTTCCTTTAGAAGAAGGTGTATATTCTGATGGGTTACTGAATCAAGCCATCAGAGTATTATTCCGTATTCCCCTGATAATTTTCTTGATTGGCATGACTATCGGCGCGACATGGGTTACATTTTTTCTCACAACCGATATCAATCTCATGGATAACTACATTGGCATTGTGATGGTGACAGTCGTTGCCAGTATTTGTCTTGTCTTTTTTATGATGACCTATTCTGGTTTTATCTTTGGTGATGAATTTAAGAATAGTAGTCGCAAAAATCATCGAGACCCACTTAAGCAGGCGGTTGCTTCTGCGATGTATGCGTTCCAAGATTTTGTGCAAGATTTTATGGAGTCGAGTATCCGCGCGGGTAAGCCAACACTCATCAATATGCTTTTATTCGCTTTTTTGATAGGGATATACGGATTTATCACTTGGGTTTATTTTTTTGATGGCTGGCAAGTGGTCAATACATGGCTTTGGAATTGCCTATGCTGATATAAAAGAGGGGGCAGAACACCCCCTCGTATTATCAGGGAAGTGCAGGCAGGAAATCGTTGGTATAAGCG
>CALDGT010001302.1 GCA_937942935.1 uncultured Chloroflexota bacterium
CCCCGCCAACTATTTGGCTTGTGGGTATCGGAATATGGTTATGATAATTGGGATGAATTAAAGCGGGTTTTAGATTCTCTGCGCGATGCCAATTTCCCCGTAGATGGCTTTGTGCTAGATTTACAATGGTTTGGTGGCATTAATGCCCCTAGCCAAATGGGGTCTTTGATGTGGGATGCGGATAATTTTCCGAGCGCCCAAGCGATTATCGCCCACCTGCGCGAGCAATATGGCGTGGGTATTATGACAATCGAAGAATCGTATGTCAGCGAGACCGCCATCGGTTATGATGAAGCCGTCGAAAATGATGTATTGGTCAAAAAATGTGAAACCTGCCCACCCGTCATCATGAATGAATGGTGGGGGAGGGGTGGCATGGTGGATTGGAGCAATCCACAGGCGAGCGCATGGTGGCACGATAACCGTCGCCAACATCTGATAGATGCGGGTGTCATGGCACACTGGACAGATTTGGGCGAGCCAGAAAATTATGACGAGTCGGCGTGGTATTTTGGCATCGCTGGCACAAATCGGCATGGTCACGCGGGGATTCACAATTTATATAACCTGCTCTGGTCACAAAGTATTTGGGATGGTTACGCCCGTAACGATGTGGCATTGCGTCCGTTCATTTTATCGCGGTCTGGCACATCGGGCAGTCAACGGTATGGGGTGGCGATGTGGTCTGGGGATATTGGCGCAAATTTGATGAGCCTCTCGGAACACATGAATGCACAATTGCACCTATCGCTCAGTGGGATGGATTATTTTGGTGCAGATATTGGCGGATTTTTTCGGCAATCGGGCGACCCGCTTTTTGATGAAGATACGATGTATAGCGTGTGGTTGGCGAATGGGGCATTATTAGATGTGCCGATGCGCCCGCACACCGTCAATTTACAAAATCGGTATGATACCGCGCCATCGCTAGTCGGTGATGTGACCAGCAATCTCGCCAATGTGCGCCTGCGCTATGAATTGAGTCCGTATTTATACACCCTCGCGCACAATGCTTATCTCACAGGTGAAGCCGTCTTTCCGCCACTGGTTTATCATTTCCAAACAGACCAAACTGTGCGTGAAATGGGCAATCAGAAAATGATTGGCGACCAACTCATGATGGCAACCCTCACCGATTATGACCCACAAACCACATCGGTTTATTTGCCTGCGGGGGGATGGTTTAATTATCATACAGGGGAATTTATCGAAAGCGTGGGGGAAACAATCGAAATTTCTGCGCCAGAGAATATCATCCAAGCGCCATTATTTGCCCGTGATGGCGCAATTATCCCCGTCATGCGCGTAGATGACAATACCCTCAACATGCTCGGAGAACGTGCCAATGGCGAAATAGATACCACCTTGGCGTTGAATATTTATCATGCAAGCACCGATAACACCTTCACCTATATCGAAGATGATGGCGTGACCACTGCTTATCGAGATGGCGCAATTCGCCAAACAACTATCAGCACGCATACCGATGGGGAAGCCTTGAGCATCGAAATCGGCGCGGGAATTGGCACATTTGACGGTGCATCGGATGAACGCGCCATCGAAATTCGCTTGAACGCGCCGAATCGTGAGGCAGAGGTGATTCGGCTGAATGGCGAGATTTTACCCCCACTGGCAGAAAATGGGGCGGGGTGGATGCGCTTGGAATCGGGGGTTATCCTCATTCGCACAGGCGCACAATCGGTCAATGATACCCAAATTATCACGATAGAACCCATCATCACCGCCCACGCTAAATCTGTATCACAAGAGGAATTGGTCATGCCGTTGTATCTTGCCCATTATATGCCGTGGTATCAGACACCGAGTATTTCGGGGCGTTGGGGATGGCATTGGACGATGAATCATTTTAACCCGAATCATGTGGATGAGAATAATCGCCCAGAAATTGCCTCTCATTTTATGCCCCTGACGGGACCCTACT
>CALDGT010001303.1 GCA_937942935.1 uncultured Chloroflexota bacterium
ATGCCCCCATTTCGCATGAGTCCGCTCACTGTAATCGGTTTTTGGTCGTCATCATCATGCAATCGCTCCGCCAAATCAGGATTGACTGTGCCGATTAGATTTAACGCAAAAAATTGGAGCGCCCGCCCCATGTGGTTATCTATCCGAGCAGGGGATAGGGCGCGACATTCGATGACCCATGCGATGAGGTCGGTAGAATACATCATTTTCTCCTTTGGTGAATCCGATAATGGTGGTTATTATAGAGGCGAATGGGAATGAACACAAAGTTACATATTCTGGCATAAATTTCTAATATCCTGTGCTGTGAGCTATACTAATGTTATTTATGGTCGCCATTAGAAGTTCAAGCATAAAAATACGATGAAAAACACATGGTTAAATCAGATTAAAGATAACCCCTCATACCTCATTCGCTCCGCACTGAGGATGTCAGCGCACATATTGGAGAAGGATGAAAACGCCCTCGCACAGCAATTGGGAGGGCGTTTGATGCGCCATTACAAGACCAATCCCGAAATTCATGCGTTTCTGGATGAAGTGATGACGACACCCAATAATCTGTTCCCACTCAATCCTGCGAGTGAATACGACATGATGAATCCCGCAGGCGGCATGTTGCTACATAAGATGAGACATAAGAATCGGGTGGATGGCGCGATTCAATTATCAGATGGGCATATCTTAGCTTGGGATGAAGATGCCTTATGTATATGGAATACAAATGGCGATGAAGTAAAAATGCTAGTATGGCATAGGTCGTATGTACTTGGTGCGATGCAATTACGCGATGGACGCATATTATCATGGAATCGAGATAGAACATTGCGCCTATCAGATGAGAAGCATGAGAAGATAATCACGCTCATCGGTCATACAGGCTGGGTAATAGGTGTGGCGCAATTACAAAATGGTCGTATCCTATCATGGGGTTATGATAAGACGTTACGCCTGTGGGGTGAGGATGGCACGCCATTAGCAACGTTGACAGGACATGCGGATAGGGTGCTAGGGGCAATACAATGGGTGGATGGTCATATTTTATCGTGGAGTAAAGATAAGACGTTGCGCCTGTGGGGTGAGGATGGCACACCATTAACGACACTGATAGGTCACACCAGTTGGGTCGTAGGCGCAATGCAACGGGCGGATGGTCATATTCTGTCGTGGAGTGGTGATGCTACCCTGCGTTTATGGGATTCTGATGGCAAACCGATAACCCTGTTTAAGGGACACACGAAGCGTATTGTCGATGTGATGCCATTGTCAGATAAGCGTATTTTGTCGTGGAGTTATGATACTACCCTGCGTTTATGGGATAATGATGGCAGGCAATTGATGATATTGGCAGGTCATCAGGATAGGGTGAATGGCGCGATACAACTATCAGATGGGCGCATTTTATCGTGGTCAGGTAATAACAAACGGATTGGCGGAAGCATAGATAACACCTTACGCCTATGGGATGATGAGGGTAGACAGTTAACAACCTTTATCGGGCATACCGCCGAAGTGCGTGGCGCGATACAATTGGCAGATGGACGCATTTTGTCGTGGGGCGTTGATATGATGCGTCTATGGGATGTCAATGGGTCAGAAATCAACGCACTAAATCATTACAAATCTACCGCACTCGGTGTAATGCCATTAGCAGATGGACATATTTTGTCATGGGGTGGTGATAAGACCCTACGCCTATGGGATATGGATGGGATGTTCATCAATCCCCGCTATGGGCATCAATCGGGTGTGATTGGCATGACACTATTGCAAAATGGACGTGTGTTGTCGTGGAGTTATGATAAAACCCTGTGTCTATGGGATGCCGATGGTGAGCATATAACCACCCTAACAGGACATCTGGATATGGTAGCTGGTGCAAGGCAACTAGCAGATGGACATATTTTGTCATGGGGTGGTGATAAGACCCCGCGCCTATGGGATGCCGATGGTGAGCATATAACCACCCTAACAGGACACACAAGAGGCTTATATGGAGCAACCCAATTAGCAGATGGACGCATTTTGTCGTGGAGTTTGGATAGTACCCTGCGTTTATGGGATGCGGATGGCACGCTAATAGGGCATACAGGTAGTGTTTATGGTGCAATCCAATTATTAGATGGACATATCTTATCATGGAGTTGGGATAAAATGTTGCGCCTGTGGGATGCGGATGGCACGCCATTAGCGACCCTGATAGGGCATACCAGTTTTGTGAGTGGCGCAATCCAGTTATCAAGTGGGCATATTTTATCATGGAGTGATGATAACACCCTGCGTTTATGGGATGTACATGGCGTATATATAATCGCCTTTGTAGGGCATACACATTGGTTACGGGGTGCGATGCAATTGGGTGATGGACGCATTTTATCGTGGGGCTTAGATAAGACCCTGCGCCTATGGGATGCGGATGGCACACCAATAGATGTGTTGGAACAAGATTATGATTTGGGAGACCGCCAAATCATCGTACAATGGGCAAAAAAATATGGTTACACGCTAAATGATATTTATCCAAAAGGAAAAGACCCTCTCATGGCAGGTGGGCGGGTAAAACGTACTATAAGTGATTTAATTATTTATCATCCACAAACGGGCGAGACGATTTGTACATTTTATGGGGATGCGCGGTTTTCATACCCGATTGTGTTGAATGGTGGGCGCGTCATCGCCGTGGGTGATGGAGTAGGGCGGGTGTTGTTTTTGCGCTGGGTGGGGGTGGGGGAATGATGATGACAAGTATCATTTGTGTGGATACTAATAAGATGCTATACTGATTTTTACCGACATTTCCTGAACAGGAACTGTAACCATTGGGGAATGGTGGTTTTATTGGGGCATCCAACCGAAAGGGGGATGGGTGAGCATTAATCGGTTCAAACTCAAATTAATCAGTCCAGCATTCATCGCGGGGTCAAATAAAAATATCCCAGAAATGCGTGCCAGTTCGGTGCGGGGTCAATTACGCTATTGGCTACGGGCAATCATCGGGGCGCAATGTTGTTGAATTGTTATGTGATATCGCACCACAAGCAGATATGTGGATGTATAGCGCGTATGATACCAATTCATTGGCAAATGC
>CALDGT010001304.1 GCA_937942935.1 uncultured Chloroflexota bacterium
CGAGTCCGAGAAGGGTTTTCATCACCGCTTCCCGATATTCAGGTAGGTCAATGCTGGTACTGCTGATGAACACATCGGTGCGAATTTTGCTATCTGGCATGGCTGAGTCCCTAAATCGTGATTTTATTATGGTTACACGACTGAATCATACCGTATTTGGGGCAGGTTGGCAATCAAATCAAGTGGGTTATTTGCGGTGTAAAAAATTTTACGTTAATATTTTTGGATGAACACATGATAATCTAACTGGTCAACAAAGGATGTGGGGAAAATGCTTTTAGAACGTTCCCAAAGTTATGATTTTATCCGTTTAGAAGGTTTACAGAAACTCACCAACGTTACCGCCCATGATTGGGATTTATACATCCTGAAAGAACTTGTAGACAATGCACTAGATGCCGATGAAGCCGATGGGCGAGCGCCTCATATCCATGTCGTGATGAGATATATGGAAGAAAAAATGGCAGACCGCAAAGAACGGGCGGTTTCGATTGAAGTCAGCAATTCAGCACGATTTCCGTTGGAACGGGTGCAAGATTTATTCGCCTTAGATAAGCGCGTCTCGAATAAAGATTACTACAATATCCCATCGCGGGGCGCACAGGGCAATGCGCTCAAGACCATTTTGGGTATTCCTTACGCCTTACGCAATCACTATTTTTTCGATTACAACCTAGACCGCGTGCCATTTGCTATCAGTTATGGGGATAAGCGGGCGGTGATTAAATTGGATGTGAACGAAATAGACCAACGTGTCGGGTTGCAAGTAGAACCCTATACTGAAGATGAACCCGAAAATCGGACGAAAATCAGCGTTAATATCCAGCGATTTTTTCAACAACGCCCCCGTACCGCAGATGAATTGGTTCACATGGCACAAGCATTCGCCTTGTTCAATCCTCATGCCAGTTTCACCTTTGAGTTTATTTTTACACAAGCGGGGAATAAGCCTACTTATGAGAAACTCGAATATACAGGTGACGCGAATTGGCAGGGTAAATATGACCATCAGCGTCGTTCACCCGTTCAGTGGTATAAACTGAATCAATTCCGTGAATTGGTTTTCGCCTTATCGCGCAATGCCAACCGTCCCAATTACACCTTAGTTGAGGTGATTGCAGAATTCGGCATTCATGCTTGCCCCATTTCGCCTGAATTTTCGGATACCATGCACATCACCCTCATTCATCAACATGGGGATAAACTCAAACGGTTATATGAATTGCTCAAAGCGCACTACCCACTCGATGAGACGATTTATTTGGGTGAGATTGGCAAAAAATATCTGCTGGAAAAATCGGATGTGGTGACATCGGATAAAGATGGACAACCATTATTCTTTTATCGCTATTTCACCAATGAGATTATAGATGATAAAAAACCGCCATTCACGCTTGAAGTGGCGTTATATGCCAACACACAAGGCAAACGCCATGTGAATGTGGGGATTAATCACACGCCGACGTATGCCGACCCATTTTTCAATAAGCCACTCATGCCACCGAATGCCGATGAACCGACTAAAAGCCTCGAAAAATTGCTGGATTACTACGACTTGCGCGAAGAGACACCCGTTTCACTGGTGCTTCATCTCATCTCACCGAATATGGTCTATGAAAATTATGGCAAAAGTGCCATTAGCGATGAGCCGTATCGGGATATTTTGACAGCAATGGTGGATGAACTGGTCAACGAGTACCGCGAAGCTACTCGCCCGCCAGACCCCATAGATTACCTAACAGAACCCGCTAAATTGTTGTTGCCAGATATTATTGCCCAATTTGAAGGGACTGTATTCACAGAAGCGCAAGTTTTATATGAACTCAAACGGCAAATGCGACAAACTACTGATGAAGACATCCGCGCCGATTTGCAAACACCGAATGCTGACGGGCGTTTGCAAGCCGTGGTGAGTGCTTATCATCGGGAGCATCAAATTGCTGGTTTACACAAACGCCAGAGTGGACGCTTGGCTGTGCCACGTCATCCAAAAGACACCATCAACATCCCGTTTGCTTCGATGAGCATGACGGATGTGGTTCAACAATTTCAGATACGCGCTGTGATTATCACCAATTCGCCCAACATTGAAGAATTGCTCATCGCCGTTGGTTATCCACTGCTTTATGATGTGGGTATTTTGCGGGCAGATGGTAATTTGCCCAGCGCCATAGATTTGCTCATCGGTAAATATAAAAATGTACTGACCAACAACGCGCCAGAAGATGACATTTTATTGCCTCAAATCTGGATTGTGCGCGATGCCACTCTTGAGGCGATTCAACAAACCCGACTCGAATTGCAGAATACACTGGCACGTTATGAAATTGAATTTGACCCCATTTATGATTTAGGATTACACCCTGATGATGCGATACGATATAGTTGGGTGGAGCAGAAGCCTGCCTCACCAGTTGACCGTAGCTTGTTGAAGGGTAGGGACGAAATCCAATTTTATGCCGATGCAATGAATAGCGCCCGTTTAGAGAGCATTTCTCCAAAAGATTTGCGGATATGGTTTGAGGCACAACTTGAAGCACATGATTTACCGATGAAACACCTGCCCATTCCCATGCGTTTGACCCATTATGCCACCGACCGCTTGCGCCAACGATTTGAGAGTGTGATTGCCAATATTGCCTTCAAGCAATATAGCTTGGATGAGATTGAAGAACGCCTCATTGAATTATGGCGCACCGAGAGAACCGAATGGGGAAGCGAGCTATATCAGCAACTGGAAGGGACGCTCAAAGCGAATGAGCGCGAGTCGTGGCTCAATATGTTTGATGTGGCAATCAAGAATCTCCTAGATACATTTTTGCGACACAATGAAGAAAAAATCACCCAATGGATGAATGAGAAGGCGTGACCAGATGAAAAAATATCGTGTGTTTATGGCTGGTTTTGAAGAATTTGACCGCATCCCACTCCCGCAACCGGGTGTGTTCATCGCGCATGATTTTTCTGGGCGGGATAAATCAGATAACAAAAGTGATGCACCGCGCCAAGTTGAAGATTATCGGCTCGCTTACGAAGATGGTTTGCGCGATGCAGGCTATATCCCCGTTTATGCGCCCGTCCATTCGGGGACGATTTTGCAGACATTATGCAAAGAGATGATAAACACCGATGCAGGCATTTTCGATGTCAGCTTTGGGCGCAAATACAACGCCAATGTGCTGATAGAACTCGGCATTTCATTGGGAATCAACCATCCGACATTGGTGGTGGCTGAAGAAAAAGACAAGCCACTGCTCGATTTTTTAGAAATCCTCAATCCATTGTATTATCATGATGACAACGACCTCTCAGACCGCATCGGCAAAGTCATTGGTGAGCGCATCAACGACTTTCATAAACGTCTCAGCCGACATT